>DAIRSD010000217.1:0-7609 GCA_036804625.1 Aureliella sp.
CAAGAAATCGTAAATCCAATCCAAACACATCTCCGGCTAGCTGGGGTCAGACTCGGGGGTATCTTTTGAATTTGAATCTGCGCGCCGCTTTAACCTATGATGCTGTTCGGGGCGAGTTAGAAATCCCCATTGCAACGCTTCGTCTTGCTGGTAATTCTTGTCTAGGGTAAGTGCTGTAAGCGCTTTGCACATTTCGAAGCCCAGATAAAAGGCGTGGCTGGCGTCTAACTTCTGTCCCGCAGGGCTTTCTAGAATCTGCTGCATGATATGAAATGGATCGATACCACTAACGTATAGCCCAGCGGTTATCGCATGGATCTTGCCTTCACTGACAAACAGCCGATAGTTGGGATCGCGAATTGCCGCCGCCATTTCCTGTAGAACGTCTGCGGGTAGGTGGTTAACTTTAGCAGCCCTCAGCAGCACCAGTTCAGGCTCCAGGTGCTTAGGCGGAATTTGACGCGCCACGCTGTAATGAACCAAACGCCGAGCCAAATCGCACTCGCGGACGCTGCTGCGTGCCCAATTGATGACTTGAGTGGTCAGCACGCTACCGATGCGCAATTCTTGACAGAAGCCAAGAAGCAATGTGTTGATGCCGGCTGAATCTGAATCTGTCATCTCGGTGATGTTCCCAATGCCCATCATCAGCGCGGCTTGAGGCAACTCGCGGCGACACGATAGGTAACGTTCCAAGCTGGCCGCAAAGCCTAGCCCAATCGGTTCCAAAATGGGATCGACTCGATAGGGCACTCGATCTCGCTCCAACTGATCCACTGTTCGGTAGAGGCTTGAAAGGTCGTCTGGCGAATCGGGAATAGCAACCACTTCACATCCCCACTGGGCCGCCACTGAGGAGTTGCTTGAGTTGACCGAAAGGACCAGTTCAGCGCCAGCCGAACAGGCTTGGGCGACTTCCCAAGGATCAAACGAATCAACCGAGACTCGCAGGCCAAGTTGTTTCAAGTGAGTTGTGGCAGTGGCGATGTCTAGCCAACGATGACCTGGCGAGCAGCCTAAGTCGATCGTATCAGCTCCCTGCTGGCTCAACTGCCGCGCTTGCAATTCCAGTTGATTCAGGGTTAACCGATCAGCATGATTGATTTCAGCGATGATCTGTATATCGTACGCACCATAATCGTCAGGTCGCTGAGTATCTTTGCCAAAAAACTGTGGAAGATCCTGTATGTTTTTGGGGCCACAAAAGACTGGCACGGAAAACGAAGCCTGAACAAGATCCAGATCGGGCAGAAGATAGCCCGGTAAGACGACCTTGGTTGCCTGATCGGGCACTTGCACGTGTCTTAGCAGCCAACGGCCGGTCATCAAGGCGGCAACCGTGATTGGCAGTACATCGATCGAGTAAGCGAATCCCATTTTGTTAGACAGATCACTGACCACGGACCTAACGGCAGACTCCGCCAACCGTCCTGTGACAAAATGGTAGTGTTGAGATGGATTCATCGGAAGCTATTCCGCAAGACTGCGGTTACAGTTTGTTGCAGCCGTGTCATCATTTCGATTGTAGCCGTTGTTGGATTCGGCGCTGTGTTGCTTGAGCTTCCGCTAAACGGCTTGGATCGCCAGTCTCAGTGGCACGTCGGACGGTTTCAAGGGCCCAGTGCTGGGCGTCTTCCCATCGCTCCAATTTCTCAAACAGCTCAACGGCCGACTGGGCAAAAGTCACGTCGCGGCCATCTAATTTCGCTGCCCGGACGATCTGCTGAGCTGCATTTTCCAATTGACCGTCCAGATAAAGCGCTAGTCCGTAACGAAAGACCAACATAGCTGGTGGCTGAGGCAAAAGCTGAACGTCGCGTGCCAGCAATTGCAATTCCTCGCTTCGCAGAGTGGCGATATCGGACTGAAGTTTCTGCTTAGAAGCTTCCGGCAAAGTCGATTGACTTTCCAGTCGCCGGTTTAGCATCGCAGCCAGGTTCGTGCGTGGTCCCACCGATGCAGGCTCGACGACTATGGCTGTCTGGTAGTGCTGGAGCGCCTCGACTTCATTTCCCAACTGCTCGGCCAAAGACCCTAGAGTCAAGTGTGAGCCAGCGCGATCGCTATTGTAATCCAGTCCAGCTTTCAGCTCGGTTAGCGCTGCCAAAAAACTGGGGCGAGATCGACTGCTACGAAGATGGTCGGGAAACTGGAGTAGACTTCGGGCCGCTTCCATTCGCACTATTCGGCTGGTGTCTTGCAGGCTGGCTTCTAGGAGACTCACCGCCTGACTGTGCGACGCATGTCCTATCAGGGCTCCGGCAGCGCTAGCCCGCACCAAAGGATGTTCATCTTTGGCTGCCAGGACCGCTTGCTCGCCGGCCAACTGAGGCTCGACGGTTGCCAGATAATTCAAAGCCGTGGCCCTGGCGATTACCGGTGCGGAATCACCTCGGGTGCCCAGAAGTTCAATCAGCGCAGCGGAGGCCGTGGGTAGCCGTTTCTGAGCGGCGTCGAGTGCTTCGCCCCAGTGCGGTTCGCGTCGCCGCCGGTCGCCATACCATCGGTTACAGGCGTCGTCGCACCACTGGTTGGCTCGTTGAATTTCTGCGGCAACCTCCTGATCGCCATCCCGTGCGGCCTGCATCCAGTCTTGATAAAGTTGCAAGCCAGGTCGCTTGTCCTCAGAGACGTTCGTTGAATTCAGGTGGCAACTCGTGCATGCGTTGGGGGTCCCAATCCTAAGACTGACATCGGGACGAGGAATTCGCAAGGAATGGTCATGGCGCGGGTCTACCTGCATATAGGTAGTGGTGGGCATGTGGCAGTTGACGCAAGCCGCCCCAGGGCTGCCAACGGCGTGAAAGTGATGTGCCGGTGAGTCGTATTTGGCAGAAGGATGTTGGTGGCACGAAGTACAGACCTGATTTCCCTGCTGCTTCAACTTAGCGGTATGAGGATCGTGGCAGTCCGTGCAGCGGATACCCTTGTGATACATCTTGCTTTGAATGAATGAACCATGAATGTAATCTTCGTCTAGCACTTGACCATCTGGATAGTAAAGCGGCCATTCCAGAAGACTCAATTGATAGTGGTCATAGAAATTGTCGCCACCATCAAATCCCGGATAGGCGACACCGCGCCGACTGTGGCAAGGAGCGCAAGCTTGAATCTGGTCCTCGGCTGATCGTTTCAGGTTGGCAAGTCCGAAGCCTCTCTGGCGATTCCACCCTGGAAAAAATCGCTTAGACAACTCGACGTGAACGCTGGCCGGTCCATGACAGGCTTCGCAGTTGACGTTGATTTCATGAAACGTCGAGCGATATTGACCGATTGCAGCATCGGCTTGATTGACCGTATCGGGCGAATGAGCAGCGACTGATTGAAACCGGCCAGGGCTGAAATTTTTCTGGTAATTGGTGCTGTGGCATTCGGCGCACATCGTGTTCCAGCGCTGCGCAATGCCGGTCCAGTGCAGATCATCCCTTGGAGACAACTGGGAATGCACGTCAGGCGGGTCTAAATAAAACCACTGTCGCTTGAGCGTGTCCCAGCATAGCGGCAAGACTTGGACTCGCGGTAGTTCAGGAGAAGCTTTGGAAACCTTGGTATCGGTTGTATCCGGCGGCAAACTGTCATATTCTGAATCGGATGGGAATTCGACTAAGTATTGCTGCAACGGGGTAACTCCAAATACATAAGTCACCTGATAGTCATGCATTTGACCATCTGGCCCTTCGGTTTGCACCATAAAACGGTCAGCCTGGCGGTACATGCGACTGGTGATCCCATAATGCTGAAGGGTGGCATTGTTAAAGTTGGCCAACACAGTTTGAGGCGTTGCCACTTGCAGCGCTAGATCGTGATGTGAGCCTGCGTGTTTCTCTGCCACATCGCGATGGCATTCCAGGCAACTCGAAGAACCAACATAGGTTGCTTGGCTGAGATCAAAGGGCGTTGTCGAACGCAAGCCGCAGCCAAAAGTGGACAGCACTAGGAGCACACTAAAATAGAGGGCTGGACTATTCCAATGCGAACCACATGCCGATGAGAGCTGAACAGATTGGCTATAAAGCATCCCATAGCATCCTGAAGCTGCCTGCGTACATCACCATAAAAATGCCTGCCCCGGCCACTCCAGCAGCTACCATCAGCCCCTTGACCGGTGCCTTGTTCTCCGACCAGTTCATGATACCGTAGGGCAGTGAATACAGGAACGGTATGAAGAAGCAGGCGACGCCTTGCCATAGCTTTTTCTCAAAACCAAAAGCACAAATACTCAGGTGAGCGAACAAAGAAAGCACGGCAGCGGTCAGGCAGGCCGTTCCCCCTAGAATGACCAACACGGGTAATTGCTGAAGTCGTCCCATTCGTGTTTCAGGCGGAGCGGGCTCGCCAAAGTTTGCGTCAATCAACACAACTCCAGCACCGCACAGCACGATTGCTCCAATCAGGAATGATACCAGTACCCACCATGGCATGGCCGCCTTTTCGCGCCGCGATTCAACCATCTTGTCGCGCCGCATGTTATCGACAGCCATCTGTAGGGTCTCGTTTTCAAACTCGGGCCTTTCCACTTTGGCATCATAGCCTTTCATGGACTGCTTCGTTTCCAGGTTGTAGCCGCAGTGAACACACAGCACTACCCCAGGCTTCAGATCCACACCACAGGACGGACAGGTCGGGCCGCTCTTGCGCACCAAGCCAGCATCATCCAGCAACGACCCGATGCCGCTAGCCAAGCTGCCCGATGCAGCTTGCGTCTTCTTGGCGACAGGTTTGGAACTGGCCGAGCTGGCGGGCTTTTTGGTGGAAGCCGCCGAGACACTGGCCCCTGCCGCCGGTGAAGTTCCGGTTGCCGATTTGGGCGTGGGCACTCGCACAACATTCTGACACTTGGGGCACTTGCCTTGCTTTCCGGCAGCAGTATCAGGCACCGCCATTTGATGTCCGCAATGATTACATTTGAATTGTATTGGCATAACTTGGAACTGGAATGATCAAAGAACGTGGATGCGGGCCGATGGGATGAATGGGCAACTTACGATATTCTGGTCCGAATAGCAGCAAATCACAAGCCAAACGTTACGGGTGGACGAGCGGGAAAATTCCGGAATCACTCAATAAAACCGTTCAAGCGGATGTAGCGATTATGCCGATAGGAGCAAAAGTGCCATGGGGGGCACTGGTCACGCGTTGCGTGCACAGTTGGCGAACTATCATTTTTTGGGCTCGGACGACGTTGAGCCTGGTTCCCAACAGTGAAGGAATCCGGTGTGCCATTAACCGGAAATATCGCCTCTGGAAAATCATCTCGGCCGCTCGTTCTGAGCTTGGTTCTGGCCGCCTGTACCTTGACCATGGCGGGCTGCGCGTTTTTTCCAGATGTGCGTCGGAAGCCTCAGATCATCAACCCGTTTCCTCAGCTTCAAACGGTAGCCGTCTTGCCGTTCTTCAATCAAAGCGAGGAACCAACGCTTAGCGGTCAGCGAGTCGCGATGGCGTACATGCATGAACTGCAAGCCATTCGCGGATTCGAAGTCTTGCCTCTGGGGGCTGTTCAAGGCAAGATGCTCCAGTTCAATCGACCACTCAGCAGCGGTGAAGATTTCCAGGCGTTTGCTCAGTTCCTAGGCGTGGACGCAGTGCTTGTTGGTTCAGTGACCGATTACCAGCCGTACTATCCGCCGCGAATGACGATGAAGGTCAATTGGTATGCGGCCAACCCTGGATTTCACCCGGTCTTGCCTGGTTATGGATTGCCTTGGGGCACCAAGCAGGAGAAGGAGATACCCAAATGGATTCATCTGGAAGCGCAGCGAGCGCTGGCTGCTCAGCAGCTCAAGTCACAAACGCCTAGCGATTCGTCGCAAGCGTCTACTTCGGTCGATGCGCAACAATCGCTGCAGCCTGAACTTCCAGAAACTTCAGAGCTGGCTGTCGAGAACGACGCCAATCTGATGGGCAATTCATTGCCAGCAGACTGGCCCGATCCACGTGGCTTTATTCCCGATCCACCGGTTGCCGAGCGTCCGACAATGCTCGCACAGCATGATCCAGTGATAGCTCACATAGCCACCTTTAACGGTCATGATGAAGATCTGACCGAGCAGCTTGCAGATTACTACTATTTTAGAGACGACGCGCGCTTCGGTGGCTGGCAGGCGTATCTACAAAGAAGCGAAGATTTCATAAGATTTTGTTGCTATTTGCACCTCTCCGAGACGCTCTCGGCACGCGGCGGACGCGATAAAGGCCGCTTGATCCTACGATGGCCTGTCGACCGATATACGCGGTAGGCAACAAGGGCGGGTCTAGCGGCATCGCCATACAACGTCGTAATGCTGGAAATGACCTCGGTGGCACCTGAGGTCAAATAGAATTCACAGCATTCGCCTTGCAGAAACAGTCTGTTACGAACCACACCTGCTAGCTTGGATTCATTCACGGATTGGCTAGCAGTTCGCAAACAGACCCAGACCAGTCAGCGCCTGCACGCTGACCGGTCTGCCAGAAAGGCTCTGCATGCGGTCGCACGTTGTATGGCGGATGACGTCTGTTTGCCCACTGTAGCTCAACATGACGATCAAGCGCGATACCACAGGCTGCATGGAGGCAGGCGTGACCGGCGAAGAGATTAACGTACTGGCAATGATCAAAGGCGAAGAGCGATACATCTTCGTTTATAACGATCAAAATCGTGTGGAAATGCTGCGCACCTTGGGGCGCTATGCGGCCGATCCTGAACTAAGTTTTACTTGGTTTGACGCTGCCGTCATGAGTAAGAAGGTGCGTGAAATGGCCTACCATCAACAGTTGGCTCAGGTGCATTCCAGCGGCAGTTTCGAAAATCCCTCCAGTTCCCATCGTCGATTTTCGTTCGATGATCAAGAGGGCTTGGTGTAACCGTTCAACGTTCATACATCCTTCTTGGATGTTTGCATGCCTTGGGCAAAGGACATTTTGCGAAACAAGAGCCAGTGATCGATGCACCAACAGATCGTACAGTTTCTACGTTATCTAGCCGTTGAAAAGAATGCGTCTGATTTGACGATCAAGTCCTACCGTGAGGACTTGATGGACCTGGCGGATTACCTGATCGACCACCTAGGAAGCCGATTGCAGCCCGGTGACGTGACCCCCCGAGACCTGCGCGGCTATGTGGCTGCGCTTCATGATGCCGGTTACGCACAGGCCAGCATCGCGCGGAAATTGGCATCGCTTCGCAGTTTCTATCGATACGCCCAGCGACAGCAATTCTGTCAGTCCAACCCTGCCAAACCGCTCCGCAATCCGCGCGGTCAGCGTAAGCTGCCTCATTTTTTGACTTCACAGGAGATTGGACAACTGCTGGTTGCACCCAAATCGTCCGACATGCTTGGGCTGCGCGACCGTGCGATTTTGGAGACGATGTACTCGGCTGGCCTACGCGTTAGCGAAGTGGTAGGGCTGAACGATGGCGATTTGGACTACGCCGAGGCTATTGCCAGGATACGTGGTAAAGGTCGCCGCGAACGGTTGGCTCCGCTTGGTAAATTTGCCCTCCAGGCCTTGCACGCTTACACTCCGCACCGCGTGCTGGCTAGCAAAGAGCCGCGTGGTCGCCAGTCGCCCGTCTTTGTCAATCGTTTTGGCACTCGACTGACCGTTCGTATCGTCGGCCGCATGC
>DAIRSD010000218.1:0-7605 GCA_036804625.1 Aureliella sp.
CAGGAATCTAAGGTCATGAAATCGCTATTAGGTAGCTTGATCATCTTAGGCTTGGCCATCTGTATCCTTTCGCCGCTGACCGCTGAAGCCGGTTCACTACGTGACGAACTTGCTCAGGTATTGCCATCCGAATCGGTGACAGGCGAGCCTTTTCAATTAAACACAGAAGCCAAATATCACGCCTTCCTGTTTCTAGGCGTGGAATGCCCGGTGGCATGGCAATATGGTGCTAAACTTCAGCCGTTGGCCGAGCAGTTTGCTTGCAAGGCTGTGCAGTTTATCGGAGTGAACAGCAACCCTCAGGACTCGCGAGCCGAAGTCGCTCAGTACCAGAAGGATTTGAGTTTGACGTTTGCCAACCTGAAAGACCCAGGTCAACTGATTGCCAAACATTTTTCAGCTACGCGAACGGCCGAAGCTGTTGTGATTGACCAGCAAGGTCAAGTCAAATACCGAGGGCGCATTGATGACCAGTACTCACCCGGGGTGGCGCGAGGGACGACCAGATCTCACGATTTGAAGAATGCTTTAGAAGAGCTACTGGCTGGGCTGCCTGTTACATTGCCGGAGACAACTCCTGTTGGTTGTTTAATCACCTACTTGAAAGAGCCCAGTACCACACCCACCGTAACTTTCACCAAAGAGGTGGCTCCGCTGCTTTTGCAACATTGTTACGAATGCCATCGTAGTGGCGAGATCGGCCCGTTTGACATCTCGGACTATGACGATCTACAAGGATGGGGCGAGATGTTAGTCGAGGTCATGCAGCAGAAGCGCATGCCGCCCTGGAATGCAGACCCTCAGCACAGATCGTTTCGCAATGCGCGACATCTTCCCGACCAGGTGATCCCGATAGTAAAAGCCTGGATCGATCAAGGCATGCCCTATGGAAATCCCGTCGACCTACCACCCAAACCACAGTATACGGAAGGCTGGCGGCTGCCAAAGGCTCCGGATGTTGTAATTCAAATGCGAGGACGACCCTACCGAATCCCTGCCGATAAGACGGTAGATTACCAATACTTTGTCGTTGATCCGGGCTTTACCGAAGACAAGTGGGTTAGCGCTTCGCAAATTATTCCAGGCGCTCCTACTGTCGTTCACCATGCCATTGTCTTTGTGCGTCCGCCGGACGGTGGGCAGTTTGTCGGCATCGGCTGGCTGAACGCTTACGTTCCGGGACAAGTGCCTGTGATCTACCCCGAGGGTTACGCGAGACGGATCGAAGCCGGTTCCAAACTGGTATTCCAAATGCACTACACACCCAGCGGTACAGAGGAACTGGACATTACCAAAATTGGTATCAACTTCGTCGACGAAAGCAAGGTGACTCATCAGGTTTACACGACCGTAGCCATCGATCAGGATTTCGAGATCCCACCGAACGCTCCATCGCACATCGTGCGTGCTCGATTGCAAGACATGCCCAGTGACGGTGAACTGCTTTCGATTTCGCCTCACATGCATCTGCGCGGAAAGGCCTTTGAGGTGCTTGCGAAACGAGGCCAGCAAACGGAAACCATTTTAAAGGTTCCCAACTATGACTTCAACTGGCAGCATACCTACGAATACAGTCAGCCGATTCCGTTTAGCGACATAGATCAGATCGATATCGCCGCCACTTTTGACAATTCTCCCAGCAATCCGTTTAATCCCAACCCAAACGAATATGTAATGTGGGGTGACCAAACATGGGAGGAGATGACGCTGGGTTACTTCGACGTTGCTGTGAAGCGAGATCGACAATCTAAATCGGGTGCGGTACGTCGATATCGCGTTAGCAGACAAGCATCCAGTGAATCAGCCGATTCTCAGGTCCAGCTTCGGTCAGAGGAAGGCTCGGACGATCAACGTTATCCAGTTGAATTTGCAGATAACTTCATTCGCAAGCATGACCGTAACGGGGATGGCATGATCGCTCGTAGTGAAGTGTCGACCATTTTTGGCGACTATGGATTTTGGACGGCAGATCTCAATTACGATTCGCAAATCACGCGCGACGAATTGATCCAGGCGGCAAGGGGCAGTCGTGACCGCAGAAGATAATCAGTCGACATGGACCTCGCGCCTGTTTGCAGCCACGATGGACTTCCCCAAGACGGGAATTGCTTTGGTTTTGCTGCTGAGCCTTCTATCGTGGGCTGGATTTAAGTATCCCGATTGGCCCGATTCGCTATACCAAAAAGTCACTGGGTCCGCTGAGCCCTTGTTCGACAGTGATGAAGATGACGACGAGGACGATGGCTGGCGAGGCCGTCGCGGGCGTCGTCGCACCAGCGGTGGTTCGTCGCTAGGCCGAGCTGATACACTGCTGGTTATCCAATCCAAGCAGTTCTTTACCTATGAAGGCGCTCAGGTTCTGCGTGGCATCGTCGAGCGGTTGGAGGCTATGCCGACGGTCGAGTCGGTAACCTGGATGGACAACACTCCTCCACTGAATATCTTTGGATTGGCTGAGCCCGTGGTGCCCCGTGGTCAAGCTTCCGATCAGCGGTTTGCTGTAGCAAAAGAGAAAGCTGTCAAGCACCCTCTGATTGTAGGCCAGTATCTATCGCCTGACGCCGAGACGGCGTTGATGATGGTTGCCTTTGACTGGCTGTTTGTGGACGAAGATGCCGACTGCACGACTGCCATCACAGATGCGGCAACCGAGGTATTGGCTGAATATCCCGGCGTCGACATGAAATTCTCGCTGACCGGTCCAGTTCCCATCAGACTGATGCTGATGGAAGACCGCGAGGAAAGTGAATTTAAGTATCAGATGATCGCTTATACGATCATTTTTGTCATGTCGATCATCCTGTTTCGCGGACTTTTCGTGGTCATGGTCACCGCATTGGCCCCGATGCTGGGAGTTGTGTGGACCTTAGGTTTCATTCGCTATTTTGGACTGGAGGACAATCCTTTCAGCCCTGTGAGCGTCCCGGTCTTGGTCAGTTTAGTGGGTTTCACCGACGCCGTACACTTGATGGTCTACGTTCGTAAGCGATTGCAGCTTGGCGATAAGCCCGTAGATGCATGTCGCCGAACTTTATCTGCCGTTGGTTTGGCATGTTTTCTTACCTCGCTGACTACAGCCATCGGTATGGGATCATTGCTGACTTCACAACAATCAGTCATTCGTGAATTTGGTATGGCCTGCGTAATTGGAGTTGCATTCACATGGATCTCGGTGATGCTGGTCATTCCCCTAGCATGTCGGACGCGTTGGGGCCAGCGGCTCAACCGAGGGGCTGATCGCGGGTTTATCGAAAGCAATTTGGAGCTATTTACTGGCGGTGTCCGCTATTTCTTGCAGCATCCTAAGGCGGTAAGTTTGACGGCCATTCTACTGCTGGTAGTGTTGGTCGGAATCGGCTTGACACTGCGTCCCGACGACCGTACATCCAATATGATGCCAGCCAACAGCCCGGCTCAGCAGACCTTGGCACATCTGGACCAGTCCATGGGTGGACTGGATGTATGCCGAGTGGAGATTTCTTGGGACGACGACTCTGCAACGCCCGAAGAGGTGGCTGAGATCGCTCAGCGCGTCGACCAGATTCTCTCACAGGAACCACTGATAGGACATCCTCTATCGCTGACTCGCCTGATCGATGCTTTACCCGGTGAGGATACGGCCATTGAAAAAATGGCGATGGTGGAACTGTTGCCACCTCCGCTGAAAAATCTGGTTTTTGATACTGAGGATCGGTTAGCTGCGGTCTTGTTTCGAGTCAAAGACTTGGGGACGGCCACCTACAAGCCGGTCTTTGAACGGATCGACGCCGAATTGAAGGGGCTCATGGCCCAACAGCCGAAATACAAACTGAGTATGGTCGGCGGTCCGATTTGGAAGTGGCGTGATCTGTACCGCGTGGTTGTCGATTTGGTCACCAGCTTGGGAAGCGCGCTGGTCATCATCGTGATTGTATTAGGGTTCGCATTTAAGTCGGCTCGCCTGGGACTGATTTCCATTGTTCCCAACACCTTACCCTTAGCCGCCGCAGCAACCTATCTGGTGGTGACAGGTCAACCCCTGGAAATGGTATCTGTTTGCGCATTTACGATCTGCTTGGGGATAGCAGTAGACGATACCATCCACTTCTTGTCTCGATACAACGAAGAACAGGCTGGTCCTGGAACTCGCAACGAAAAGATTGAACGAGCCTTCCACGGCGTGGGGACTGGCCTGATCATGACCTCGATCGTCTTGGTGGCTGGCTTTT
The DNA here is from genome assembly GCA_036804625.1 of Aureliella sp. Taxonomy (GTDB): domain Bacteria; phylum Planctomycetota; class Planctomycetia; order Pirellulales; family Pirellulaceae; genus Aureliella. The sequence goes on from DAIRSD010000218.1 coordinate 4,209, forward strand.
CCTCGGTTGCCACTAGCCCAACGCCCGACATTCAAAAATTTGCCATTCTTGGGGTGATCACACTAGTGACCGCACTGCTTGCTGACCTTTTCTTGCTTCCAGCGCTGCTTAGCTACTTTGACAGACGCTCGGCAGATGCGTCCAATTGACTTTATTGCTACAATGGCCTTTACCTAACCACCGGTACAAGTGGCTTGGCCTGACGTCAATACGCCCCATCATTCATTCACTCTTGGGTTAACACGAACGTAGCGCAAGCTATTCGAACAGCAATATGTACTACGGCGAAAGACTCAATAGCATCAGCCACTTGGTTGGGGCCGGACTGGCCTTGGTGGGCCTAGGAGCATTGCTGGCGATCAGTATCCAAATTGGCGATCCGATGCTAATCTTTAGCTTCAGTATATTTGGGCTGGCCTTGGTATTGATGTACGCCATGTCAACGCTTTACCACAGCTTTCGAATGCCCAAACTGAAAGATCTTTTTCAATTATTCGATCATATCGCCATCTATGTGCTAATAGCTGGCACCTACACACCATTCACCTTAATCAGTCTGCGCGAAGGGAATGGATGGCAGATTTTTCTTTTGGTCTGGGCGCTGGCTGCGATTGGCATTTTCAGCGAGGTATTTCTGTCCGGTCGATTGGTAAAAATTGGACAGATGTTGATCTATCTAGGCATGGGCTGGGTTGGTGCCGTTGAGTTCTCGGATCTTCGAGTCGCGATATCCGATGTTGGTTTGTACTGGCTGATCGCTGGAGGCCTTGCCTACACGCTGGGCGTGGTGTTTTATTTGCTGGACAATGCCAGAATGCTGACCCACGCGCACGGGATTTGGCATTTCTTTGTGCTGGTTGGCTCTATTTGTCATTTTGTCTCGACCATTGGTTATGTTCGCTAGAACTCAGAAAGCGGATTGTTGAAGCTACCATTGGAACTTTCGAACGATCATCAATCAAAACAGGTTCGGTTGATGCTGGAGCTACGCACCGGCTGCCGATTGCATTTTGGCTTGATGGAGCTGGCGGAAGGCTCGCCGGGGCGATTTGCCGGTCTGGGCGTAATGTTGTCTGAGCCCACCATGGTTCTGCGAGTTTCTGCGCCAACAGCCGATATCACCTCTGCTGTTTCGCTTGCCGATGTGGGTCAGGCAGCCGAGCTTTCGCCTGACGTTATTTCTGGATCAATTTTCGACGCTGACCGCACGGCCAATCTGCCGGCTTACAACGAATATAGACGTAGAATTTCAACATGGTCAGCTTCGACCCAGTTGGATTGTAGTATTGAAATCTTGCAGGCTTATCCGTTTCACTGCGGGCTAGGCACAGGCACTCAATTGGCTTCGCTATTGGCAGTTGCTTCCCGTTTAGTAACCAGTGGCAGCAGACTATCAGGTGATTGGCAGCCTGTTGATCAGCTTGTCGGTGACATTCGCTTCGACACCTTAGCAGAAATGTCCAGACGCGGACAACGGTCGGGCATCGGGCTTTTTGGCTGCCTGCATGGCGGGCTGGTCTGGGATCGAGTCTATTTGCCTGGATCGGGCACTCGTACTGAGGAATCACTTAGTCGTGTTACTATGCCCGATTCGTGGCGATTTGTCTTGTTGCGACCAGGAGATTCTTCGGGCATTACTGGACCTCACGAAAATCGTTTGATCGATGCTTTGAGGAGCCAAACCTTTAGCAATCGCGACCTTATGAGCAGGCTCGCTGAACAGATCTGCAACGCAGCACTCGACGAAAATTTCGAGGGCTTTTGTTGTCTGCTCGAACAATACCTTCGCTTGGCGGCCAACCTTTTTGCGCCAGCGCAGGGAGGACTTTATAACGGCACTCAAGCCACACTGGCTGCTCAGTGTGCACAAAACTTAGGTTTGCGTGCCGTCGGACAAAGCAGTTGGGGGCCGACTATCTTTGGACTAGCAAAGTCGTCAGCCCAAGCTCAAGGGATCGCTCAACAGATTCGTTCGCAGTTCCCTGAATGGGACATTCGGGTCAGTGCAGTCGCCAAAACGGGTTCCCAGGTGCGGCTGGTTCGTGCTGGAAATTAGAGGTGAACAAAATAGGCTCTATGAAGTACGGATAGGTTGCCTATCAAATTCTTGCGAGAACCTTTTGCTCATCATGTACTGATACCAGCTTGGTGCCACTCGCGAGATCCAATAGGCAACCTTTCCAAGGCCTGTTAGCACAACAAGCGGCCGCCTTCTTTGGCACGCGCGATAGATAGCATCGGCGACCTGATCGGGCTGAAGCATACGACCTGTCGTCGAACGATCAAAGTTGATTTGACTGCCGTCGCCTTGGAGCCCTTTGGTCGCAAATTCGGTGGCCACAAACGAAGGGCAGACGATGGTCACGCCTACCGATTGATTGGTCAGTTCGGCTCGCAGCGTATCAAAAAATCCATGCAGCGCATGCTTGCTGGCGCAGTACCCGGTGCGTCCAATCAAGGGAGCAAAGCCCGCAATGCTGCTAAGTACCACAATTTGCCCACGGCTTGCGATCAAACCAGGCAACGAGGCTTGCACAAAATTCACCGCTCCAAAGAAGTTCACTTCCATGACGCGCCTAATTACGTCCGCCTGAGTATGCTCAAATAGGCTAACCTGCGTCAGACCGGCGGATAGAACCAGTAAATCCAAGGAGCCAAAGTGTTCTGAGACTTGCTGAACCACCTCTGTTGTTGCGGTATGGTTGGTTACATCGACGGTCCAAGCTTTGACGCTGATGCCCAATTCTGTGAGACTTTGAACTTGGTTACGCAGTTGCTGTTCGTCCAGATCGACAAGTGCAATGAGGGCGCCTTGTGTACCAAATCGCCGAGCGATGGCAGCACCGATTCCTCCCGCGCCACCAGTGATTAAGACCACTTTGCCATGCGAACGGCTCATGACTGTTATTTCCTTTGATTTAGGAAGTATTCGAAGACTTGAACTGTCGTCTTGCGTGGTGTGTAGCCTAATTCGGTTTTCAATTTCTCGTTGGACAAAACGGGACGGTAACGAAAGAAGTCAACCTGCTCGGGTCCGTAACGTGTCATTCCCAGCCAACGCAAGCATCGCAAGATGGCACTTAGTAATCCAGGAGGCAACCAAAGCATCGGCTTACCTAGTCGCTCTGCGATTTCTGTGATCTTCATCGTGCCGTCGCCCGCCAGATTGTAGATGCCTTCGTCCTGTCGTTGAATCCAGAGCAGGATAAACTCCACAACGTCTTGGTCCCAGATAAAAACAAACGGCGATTGGCTACCTGTTATTCCCAGAACACGCCGCTTGTCAAAAAGAGCCGTAATCGAATTGCGAGTATTAGCACCCAGAACCGTGCCGGGACGAAAAATCAGTTGCTTAAGTGCCGGATGCGACGCTCGGTACTCGAACAACATCTCTTCG
>DAIRSD010000219.1:0-7584 GCA_036804625.1 Aureliella sp.
TACCAAGACCCGTCCACATGCTCGCCAGGGAATGGTACAAGGCCACTTCCGCGGCAATGGCGTCAAGGTTACCAAGCCCAGCTTTTTGCTGCGTGCTGGCGATGTGATTGAACTGCGAGGCCGCGAGAACCTAAAGAATTTGTACCGTGGAGTCATTGCGAACAATCCTCCTCAAGCGCTAGACTGGCTGTCCTTTGATGGTGAAAACCTGAGCGCCACCGTGCTCAGCCTGCCGACTGAGAACGACATCAGTCTTCCTGTAAATGGGAATATCGTGGTCGAATTCTTGGCGCGATAATACGGTGCCATGCAGCTACTGATGCCAGATTGAATTTCACTTCGGCCTACTCGATTGTTCGCGTAGGCCGTTTTTGTTCTATCGATTCGTTTTGAAATGGATTCAAACAATGCACAGTGAATTGGTCGTCTTGGGTGGTGGCCCCGGCGGTTACGCAGCCGCATTCTTGGCAGCCGACTTAGGTATGCAGGTCACTTTGGTGGAAGCTGAACAACGATTGGGTGGCACTTGCCTTTTGCGCGGCTGCATTCCTTCCAAAGCGCTGCTTCATGTCGCACGAGTGATCTCGGAAGTCGACGAACTGCGCCATGACTGGGGCGTAACCTACGCGGCTCCTCAAATAGATCTAGACCAAATCCGGCAGCGTAAAGAAAAAGTCATTCAGACGCTCAGCAGCGGGCTGGCCGGATTGGCCAAGCGTAGAAATGTAACCATCATTCAGGCCAAAGGCACCTTCCAAAACAGTACCAGCTTGCGACTGGAAGGCCAGCATGCATCGATCCCTGCTGAGCAGGAAATTACGTTCGACCATTGTGTACTGGCTACGGGCAGTGTCCCCGCGATGCCTGCTAGTTTTGACGTCGGCAGCCCGCGCGTCATGGATTCCACTGGGGCGTTGTCGCTAACGGACATTCCCAAGACGTTGCTGGTGATCGGTGGAGGATACATCGGCTTGGAGATGGGCAGCGTCTACGCCGGCTTGGGATGCCAGGTAACCGTCGTCGAACTGCTGGATGGACTGTTGATGGGTGCCGATCGGGATCTAGTCAAGCCGCTAGAAAAGCGACTGCAAAAACTTTTTGACAATCGAATCTTCTTGAATACCAAAGTTGGTTCACTAACCGAAGTGGACGATCAAGTGGAAGTCACCTTCGAAGGGCAGGGGAAATTTGGTCACCAGCGCTACGATCGAGTTCTGGTGAGTGTCGGACGCCGCCCTGTGACACGCGACATCGGCCTGGAGAATACTCGGGTTCAAACCGACGCGCGCGGCTTTGCCCTATGTGATGTGCAACAACGAACGGCAGATCCGCACATCTTTGCCATCGGTGATGTAGCCGGTGAACCGATGCTGGCCCACAAAGCTTCTCACCAGGCCAAGGTGGCTGTTGAAGTGATCCACGGCAAGAATGTGGCGTTTGAAAAAGCCGCGATTCCTGCTGTTGTTTTTACCGATCCAGAAATTGCCTGGGCAGGCTTGACCGAAGACGATGCGAAGCGATCTGGTCGCAGCGTCGTCGTCGAAAGTTATCCTTGGGCCGCCAGCGGTCGCGCTCAAGCGTTGGGGCGAACCGATGGGCTGACCAAATGGTTGATCGATCCGCAGCCTCACCGGGTTTTGGGCTGCGGAATAGTAGGACCGGGTGCCGGTGAACTAATTGCCGAAGCCGTACTAGCCATTGAAATGCAATGCGAAGTTCGCGACCTGACCGAGACGATTCACCCGCACCCGACGCTCAGCGAAACGCTGATGAATGCGGGAGAGATGTATTTTGGCACGGCAACCGAAATCTACAAACCCAAGCGATCCTGATTCCGCCTCTGCCCCCTAGAAACTTCATTGCTGTCAACGGGATTATCTGTCATGAAAGCCATGCTGCTAAGCGACTACAAGCAACTAGATCTGGTAGATGTCCCCAAGCCGCAGATCGGTCCCGATGAACTGCTCGTGCAGGTCAAAGCATGTGGCATTTGCGGGTCTGACATCCATGGATGGGACGGTTCTACCGGCCGTCGCCGACCACCGCTGATCATGGGGCATGAAGCAGCAGGAATCGTGGCCGAAGTTGGAAAAGACGTGAAGGGTTTTTCAGAAGGCGATCGAATCACTTTTGACTCCACTGTCTCCTGCGGCCGCTGCTATTACTGCCGCCGAGGATCGATCAACCTTTGCGAAAACCGTCAGGTGCTGGGCGTGTCATGCGACGAGTTCCGACGACATGGTGCCTTTGCTGAGTATGTCGTCGTGCCACAGAATATCTGCTACCAGTTGCCCGCCAATCTACCATTTGAATATGCCGCACTGATCGAAGCGGTATCGATCGCCGTACACGCAGCCAATCGCAGTCCCATTCGATTGGGCGACTCGGCCGTTGTCGTTGGTAGCGGCATGATTGGCCTGCTGGTCATCCAAGCAATTCGCCTGTCTGGCTGCAGCCAAATCATTGCGGTCGACTTGGATGATAACAAACTTCAGTTGGCTGGACACTTCGGCGCGACCAGCCTGCTTAATCCTCAAAAGGTTGACGTGATCCAGCAAGTTCATGAACTGACCGATGGACGCGGTGCCAACGCAACTTTAGAAGTGGTCGGTGCCGCGGCACCGCTGAATACTGCCATCGAATGCACTAGGCGCGGTGGCGCGATCACTTTGGTCGGCAATCTATCACCCAAGGTGGAAGTACCGCTACAAAAAATCGTGAACCGCGAATTGTCACTCAACGGCAGTTGCGCTTCCAACGGCGAAATTCCACAGTGCATCGATCTGCTCAGTCGCGGCGCTATCCAAGTGCAACCGCTGATCACAGCTACTGCCTCGTTGGATGAAGGCCCCCAGTGGTTTGCCAAGCTGTACGAAGGACACCCCGGTGCCATGAAGGTAGTCTTGCAGCCGAACTGATAGAATGGAACGATCCAGCCAAACTTCTAAACGATTCTGAATAATCAAGGCTGCATCAACTTCAATTCGATTATTGGCTTGCAAATTTGACCAAGTTGCCCAAGATCATGGAACGAATCGTTTGATGACAATTCTGTTTCGTCAATCCAAGCTCGCCATAGCATTCATTGTCTCCCTACCAGCACCCCACCAATCTGCAAAGGGTAGTGCGAACCTTCTGGATTTCTCTGTACGTTCGCCGCGTCCACTGCGTTAAAATTGCTGTACTACGAGCCAACCGAGACAACCGGCTGAGCGTGTCGGTCACCGCACAAAACTACCAACAGGTTGCAAACCAGTTCTGCTCGTTGACGCGTATGGAGATCAATGATATTGTCGCGCTTCAGGTGCTCGAGCGCCATTTCGACCATCCCGAAGGCTTATCCTGCGGATCGCTGGGGTTTTCAATACAAACGAGCGACTTACGATCCTCAGTTGCGTTCGCATCAACGCTCTGGAGTCGCGTACATCGCTGAGCGCCGCCAAAAGAACGAGTGAAGAGTTGTGTAAATACCAATGGGCAAGCCTGCGGGATTTGATGCGAGCTAGGATGGGTTTTAGTGGCGATTGGCGAGAAGTGTCTCAAAACCATTGCTTTTCCACCAGTTTCCAGGATTCGACGGTCGGGATTAAGCAGGGATAGTTTGCTTGACCAACGTTTGCCGATCGCTTATCGTCAAGAACGATTTGCGGCATTCGACCTGCGTAAGAAATCGGAATTTCCTTTCAGCAGGAATATTGCCTGCCAGTTATCATTTACTGATAACATTATCAATATGTTACGAACCAACTCGTCGATCCGCTCACGCATGTTACCCCCGATTCTGATGCCTGCAGCCATGTAACCAAAGTGGATTCATGGGCTCATTGAACGCAGCCCGAGGAAGAATTCGAAATGATGCTTCAACCAAGCGAATCAGGCGATCGACGGCTGCGTGTGCAGCCGGTGGTTCGCTCTATCGCTGCGTCGTTGTGGCAGCACCTCGGCTTCTCGCCCAGCGTTGGTTGGCAGCGGCAGCTTCCCGCATGGACGTGGTTGATGGTGACCGCAGCCGCGTTGTGTTGGCAATCGCCTGCCTATGCGGACAAGGTCGACTTTGTTCGCGATGTCCGGCCGATTTTTGAACAGCATTGCTACAGTTGCCACGGTGCCGAAAAACAAAAGAGTGGACTGCGACTGGACATCAAGTCCCAGGCATTCCAAGGCGGCGATGGTCACGGTCCCAGTATTGTCCCCAACAAGCTCAACGAATCACCGCTGATCATCTTCGTGACCAGCCAAGACGCCGACGAACGCATGCCTCCAGATGGGCCAGGGCTTTCGCCCGCCGAAATCGGTGTGCTCATGCGCTGGGTAGAGCAGGGGGGGCATTGGCCCGACGGCGTGGATTTGGCTCAGCTCGAGGATCGCACCGACCACTGGTCATTCAAACCGCTGAACATCGCCACACCACCCCTGAGCAAATCAGAAGTGGTCGCGGCGACAGAACCAGCCAGGCCCACATCTACTGCCATCAATGCGATCGACTATTTTGTTCTGGAAAAACTGCAGCAGCACGGCTTGCAGCCTTCTCCCCCGGCCGAGCGTTTGACTTGGCTGCGCCGCGTGACATTCGATTTAACGGGGCTGCCACCTACGTCTGAAGCGATTGAGCAGTTCCTCGGTGATACCCGCTTGGATGCATACGAACGTGTGGTCGACGAGCTGTTGAAGTCGCCGCGTTATGGAGATCGCTGTGGCCTACACTGGCTGGATGTTGTCCGCTATGCCGACACCGACGGGTTCGAAGTCAATACGCCGCGCCCCAATGCTTGGCCCTACCGAGACTATGTGATCGATGCTTTCAATCAAGACACCCCCTACGATCAATTCATCCGCGAACAATTGGCGGGTGATACGCTGGGCAAAGATGCGGCGACAGGTTTTCTAGTTACTGCAGCCGCTTTGTTACCGGGGCAAATCGGTCAGGACGAAGAATCAAAGCGACTGGCACGGCAAGATGAACTGGCTGAGATCATTATCAACACGGGCGAAGCCTTCTTGGGACTCAGCATCGGTTGAGCACGTTGTCACGATCACAAGTTTGAAGCCATTCCGCATCGCGACTACTATGCACTGCAAGCCTTTTTCAGCGGTGTGAAGTTCGGTGAGCGGCCGATTCATTCGCCTGAAACAGAATCTCAACTTGCCGCAGCGGATGCACTCCGGTCAAGGATCGCAACGATCGAACAACAACTTGCGGCTCAACAAGCTTCGCAGGCTACGCTTGCTACCAGCGCGAAATTAAACGTGCATGAATTTCCTCCGCAACCGGCCAAGTTCATACGGTTTACGATCCATGATGCCAATCGCCATCCAACCTTCGGATTGATCGAACCGTGTATCGACGAATTCGAGATATTCACGGGAGGCTCTGCCCCTAAGAATGTGGCCCTCGCATCCCATGGTACCACTGTGACCGCATCGGGGAGTCATACGTCGGATATTCATCGCCTCGAACATATCCATGATGGGCGGTACGGAAATAGTTACAGTTGGATGTCGGACAGAGCTGGGCAGGGCTGGGTGCAATTCGAATTGCCTGAAGTCGCTGAACTGGCCAGCGTCGTGTGGAGCCGTGACCGTGAGGGACAGTTTGAGGATCGCTTGCCAACCCTATTCTCGATCGAAGTGGGTGAAATTGCGGATCGACTGCACCATGTCGCCGGCATTCCGGCCGCTCAGGCGACCGAATTGCGATCACTGTTGGAGATGAAATCAAAGCTGGAAGCTGAACTAGCAGAAAAAAGCAAAGTCCCGATGGTGTTTGCCGGAAAGTTGAGTGATCCCGAGCCGACGTTCCTGCTGTCACGCGGCGATCCCGAACAACCCCTGGATGCGGTCGTGCCGGCTGTGCTCAGTGCGCTGGGCGATGTCGTATTGCCTGCGGGCAGCAGCGACGTGCAGCGGCGCCAGGCACTCGCAAATTGGATCGCCTCGCCCAGTAATCCACTCACCGCACGCGTCATGGTCAACCGGATTTGGCAATGGCACTTCGGAATAGGATTGGTGGAAACCGCTAGCGACTTTGGGCGAAGTGGTAGCCAGCCGACGCATCCTGAGTTGCTCGATTGGTTGGCACACGAGTTGATCCAGTCGGGTTGGTCGATCAAACACCTACACCGATTGATGGTACTGTCGGCCACCTATCGGCAATCCAGTCGAATTCACTCTCGCGGGCAGGAGATAGATTCCGATGTCCGCCTGTTATGGCGATTTCCAACTCGCCGTTTGGAAGCCGAGACCATTCGCGACACGATTTTGGCAGTTAGTGGAAGATTGAATCTTCAAGCCGGCGGACCTGGTTTCGATCTGTTTCAGTCGCGCGGAGGACTGAGCGGGTTTCCGCCCGTCGAGTCGTTTAGCGGAGATGGGTTGAAGCGCATGGTCTATGCACACAAAATCCGTATGGAGCGAGAAGCGGTCTTTGGCGCCTTTGACTGTCCCGACGCGGGGCAGAGCACTGCCCGGCGGCGGCAGTCAACCACGCCCATCCAGGCCCTCAATCTGTTCAATAGCCGTTTTACGATCGAAGAGGCGGCTGCGCTAAGCCAGCGTGTAGAGCAGTTAGAACCTACCGATGTGCCCCGTCAAATTGCTCTCACCTACCAATTTGCTCTGGGACGTGAGCCCTACAAGGATGAACTAGCCGATGCAGAGCCGATCGTTCGGGGGCACGGATTGGCTACATTGTGCCGAGCAATCTTCAATTCGAACGAATTTCTATTTTTACCTTAGAGCCGCCATGTACAAGTATTCAACCCTCAATCGCCGCCAATTACTGGCCGATAGTACAACCGGCATAGGCTCCATAGCATTGGCAAGCTTGTTGGGCAGCGAGCAGCTATTGGCTCAGACCGACGCAATCCAGCCACCGAAGATCGACGCTTCACAGCCCTACGCTTCTCGCGCGAGTCACTTCTCGGCCAAAGCGAAAAATGTGCTGGTGATTTTTTGTGCCGGTGCAGTCAGTCAACTGGAAACATGGGACTACAAGCCTGAGCTGATCAAGCAGGATGGCAAACCGCTGGTCGGCGGCCCTCCCGTGACATTCCAGGGTCCTGCCGGGGAGCTTGCTCGGCCGCAGTATCCTTTCCGGCGGCGCGGCGAAACTGGCAAGTGGGTTTCGGATATGATTCCCCACTTGGCCGAGTTGACCGACGAGTTCGCGTTTATTCATTCGCTAACCAGCAAGTCCAATACGCATGGACCGGCGGAGAATTTTCTCTCGACCGGGTTTGTCGAAGATGGCTTTCCCAGCATTGGCAGTTGGGTTAGCTACGCATTGGGGAGTGAAAACCAGAACTTGCCAGCCTTTGTGGCGATCCCCGATCCGCGCGGCGTTCCTCAAGCCAGTGTCAACAATTGGGGTTCGGGATTTTTACCGGCCGAGTTTCAAGGCACCCCTTTTAGCGCGAACAGTCCCATTCGGCATTTGGTTCCACCCGATCTGATCTCGTTGGAGCAAGATCGCGCCGCGCGCGAGTTGCTACAGAGGATGAATCAACGCCATCTTGAACAACATCCGGGGGATGGAAAACTGGCCGCACGAGTTGCCAGTTATGACTTGGCTGCTCGGCTGCTCAT
>DAIRSD010000220.1:0-7570 GCA_036804625.1 Aureliella sp.
TGTAATCTGAACATCTTGACCGTCTATAAATATTTACCCGGTATCGGGGGTGACCAAACCTGCTGCGACTCCAGCAAGGGTCGACTTTCCGGCGCCATTCTCGCCCACTAAACAGAGAATCTCACCAGCGTTGACAGAGATGCTCACATTAGAGAGCGCTTGTACTCCGCCATAGCGTTTGCTGACGGACTCTAATTGCAAGACAGGGCCCTTTCGGGCCCTGTCCGCCTGATCGTTACTGATCAATGTTCCTTAACTCGCAATCTATCGTGTCGGTTATGAGCACTTCGATGCTGGATAGTACTGGCCAACATTCTTCGCATTGAGGAAGACGGTTGGAAGCACTACATGGTTTGGAACTTTTTGCTTGTAGATGAGACCAAACACTGCAGGAATCAAGTAGCTGGCGTACTTCTCTGGGAAGTAAGCGCCGCTACCGTAGCGCTCGCCACTGCAGATCTTGTCGAGCAGCGATGCGCCCTGGCCAACAGCGAGAAGGTTGTTCATATCGCGGCCTGAAGCCTTGTATGCCTGAACCATTGCAACGGTGTTGTCGTCGTTGATTCCACCGAGGATGATCTTTGCATCCTTAGGAATCGACTGTAGAGCGTTTGCAGTATTGGTGTTGGTCTTTGCTGGATCAGCACCTTGAGTTGGTACATCGATGAACTTCGATGTTGGGTAGTTAGCGCGAACCTGGTTCACACCAACAAAGTATCCGTCCATTCGCTGAATCGAGTTCAATCCGCCCTCACGCAATGAACCGATGAGCAAGTATGGCTCGGTGTCTGCTCCCCATTTACGGATAGCTTCCTTCATCAAAGCGTTGCCAGCCTTGGCACCTGCTGCGCCATTGTCGACATCAACGAAAGGTACGCCTTGGTGAACGACGAAGGTTGCGACCATCGGAATCTTCGCATCCTTCATGGTACGAACTGCACCTGGAGCCGCAGCTGCTACAACTTGAGCTGCCATGACGCATAGGAAAAAGGTCAAGCGATGCCCCTTCGCATTTTTGCCATAGCCGCGCATCCGGATGATGCTGATTTCTACGCAGGCGGACTTTTGGTTAGGCATGGTCGATTGGGGTCGACTGTGAAAATTGTGTCAGTAACGGACGGGCGTTGCGGCCATCATCAGATCGCCCCAGATCGGTTGGTAGCCATTCGAAGATCCGAGGCACTGGCGGCCGGCGCGTCGATTGGTGCCGAGTATGAAACTTGGGATTTTCCAGACGGCAGTCTACAGGCCAATCTGCAAGTCCGAGAAGCGATCATCAGGCAGGTGCGCAAGTTTGAACCCGACCTGTTGTAAACACATCGTCTAGTCGACTATCACCCGGACCATCGTGCGGTTAGCTTAGCCGTCCAGGATGCCTGTTATCTGGTCACCGTGCCACATGTCTGCCCTGACCAGCCAGCCTTGCGGCGAGATCCGACGGTAGCTTTTATGGCCGATCTATTCACCAGACCCAACAAGCTGCGAGTCGATGTACTGCTGGACGTATCCGCTGAATTTCCATCAGTTGTCCAGATGTTGGCCTGTCACCGATCTCAATTCTTTCAGTGGTTGCCTTACCACGAAGATTTGCAAGTTCCTGATCAGGAGAGTCAGCAGATAACTTGGTTGGCGAATTGGATCAGCGGACTGCATCGACAGCGCTGTCAGCATTTTGCAGAGGAACTGGCTGCAGCGCAAGTACCATCTGAACCGTCGCTTAAATTAGAAGCCTACGAGATCAGCGAGTACGGCCAGCGCTGCTCAGACCAACGACTTGCCGAGTTGTTTCCCGGGTATCAAACGCAGACCCTGAGCCAATCGGTTATTCAATCAAGCCAGTAGCCGTCGCTTCGGTGCTCGGCGACACTCCCTCTTCAGTCAAGGGGGCGACTGGCATGGCCCCAACCGCAGATGGGTTGAAACGACCACCGCTGACCGATGATGGCACGGTTGCCTGCGATCCAGTTCGCGGTGCCAGGAACCTGCCACGCTGCTGAGCATCTTCGTAGGCATCGCCGGCCCAACCGCCTTCGTTCATAGCAACTTGATTGTATTGCAGCAGTGAACCTTTTTCACGATGAAAATCTCGCAGGGCGAGCTGATAATCCACTAGCGATCGGAAGTATGCGGCCTGACTGGCTGCCTGTTGTTGCTGAGCCTGCAAAAGAAAATTGATATTATCCAAGCCACCTTCGTACCTGGCCTGTAGCGCTGCCACTTGATCACGGTCCGACTGTTGTCGATAGTAATTGGCTTCCATCAGTGTGTAGGCTCGCGCGATGGAACGCGATGCAGCGCTCAGATCGTGCGAGATCCGAAGCTCTGATTCTTCCAAGATGGCCTGTTCGCGAGCCAGATTCAGCCGCGCGTTGGCCAAAGCGGCACCGGCTTGTCGCAGGCCGATGGGATACCCCAATTCCAAACCAGCTAGCCACTCTTGATACTTACCACTGAACAGATCTTGATACATACTGTTGGACGATTCAGCCGCATAGCCATCGATCAGCCGGTCACCAAAACCTCTCCAGCGATACTGGCCGATCATGTCCAGCGTAGGACGTTGATTGAGTCGTGCGGCGACAAGTTCTAACTCTCTGCGCTTGACTCCCCATTTCTGCCGCCGAATTTCGACACGAGTGGTTAAGGCGTCCTGCAAAGAAGACTGCCAGTCATAAACGACCGATCCTTCCATAGGCGGGCTGACCGGCTTCAATAACGACCCATCCGTAGCTGGCATGCCCAAAAGATATCGGAGATTTTGTTCGATCGCGTACCAACCTCTCGGGCCAGTCTAGATTTCTCGCACTTGGACGTCAAAATTATAGTATTGCGAACGAGCTTGAGCTTCCGAGGCTGCATCGCCACCGCGCGCGCACACTCGTTCCAGCTCTTTCACACGTTGCCAAGTCAAAAGAGCGCTGTTTCGCGCGCCTACCAGAGCCTCAAGATTGTGATATGCGAAGTAAAGTTCCCAATAGGCCGACTCGATCTCGTTGATATAATTGATTACGCCAGCTTCAAAATCAGCCAATGAGATATCGGTATTGATGCGAGCGATCAACACGCCACCATAGACGCCATTGGGAGCCCCAGGTCCCGCGATGCGATTGTACTCAACGCCAGCCCCTCGCAACAACGGTTGCCGCCATTCGGCTTCGAACCAGCCGGTAAAGGCTCCGGCATACAACCGGTTTGGCGAGTTGTTAAAGTCGTAACCCACGTTGTGACGGGCTGCAAACCGAGCACCTGTGGCAGTGAATTTGTTGATTTCGTAACTGAAGTTGGCTGCATCGCCAAAAGCGTTAGCCACCTGAAAAAAGCCAATGACCGGATTGGAGATATTGATGTTTACTGGAAAATCTTGAGTCTGCCAAAAAAAACGACCTACCGCTTGGGCATCAAATGCGGAAAGTGCTGCTTCGACTCCAAACCTGGGGTCCGACTCAGCAATGGCTGGGTTCATTTTTGTCAGGACACCAAGCGGGTTGATCTGAACAACACTGGCATTGAGCGACCGCAAGATATCGCTGTTAGACAGAGCGGTTTGTATCGCTTCGGGAAGTAGAAGGTCGCGACTGGGTAACTCGGCCGGGTTCTCCAGTCTTAAAGGTTCTGGAATTTCAGTAGACTGAGGCTGCAAATAAGATTGAACATTAGGATATTCGATCTGAGTAGCTACGGTTTGGAAGTAGCTGGGGGTGGCATCCCACTTGTCCCTGAAGCTAAAAGGTCGTTTCGGGTTACAGCCGGCCAGTGTCGTTATGGTCAGGCAGACCCAGCAAACGGCAAATCGAATTCGTTGGTTGCACATCAGTCGAACTCTTTAAGTTGGCAATTGAAGGCTTACCGCAAAGGATCTAAGATTCTTGGCGAGAAGGCAGTCCACTGCAGTCGAGAATCGGACCTGTTTCCCTAAAAAATCGATTAAGTGATGCTAGCCTTGCAACAAGTACTAATGATATCAAAAGAATAACCGGAACAATCGTTAGACTTTTGCAGATCCCCAGCGCTAGCAATTCTGTAAGCAATCGGACCTCTGGTGCGGTTGGATTGGGTCCAAACAAATTGCTCTCGCGTCTGAATTTTTGGCAGTTGGATCGATTGCAACGATTAGTTGTGCTTTGCGGCTGGCAAGCGATGAAGAGATGCTTGAAGAATGCCGCCAAAACTGGTCTTAGCTAAGCTGTAATCTAAGCTTTTCCGGACGCTGGGCTGTAGAGTCGCTTCGGTTTGTCGCACGGACTATCGAAAGCAAGATCTGGTTTTCAGCGTTCGGTGGCAATTGCCGAGGTACCAAATGATCAAGCTGACGCGTTTGGATGGTCAGGCGTTTATCCTAAATGCCGACTTGATACGCTACGTCGAACAGAAGCCTGACACTTTTGTCACGCTGGTCTCTGGGGATCGTGTCGTCGTTTCGGAATCGATGGATCACGTCGTCGACTTGGCGATTGATTACCAGCAACGCAAGGCGATGTTGCCCTCTTTTCGCCACACCAACAAGCACAATGCAACGCAAGAGTAAACCACATGGATATCACGTCGATCGTAGGATTCATTCTGGCTTGGGCTCTCATTTTTGGGTCCATCATGATCGGAAGTGCCCCGTTTAGTGCATTCATTGATATCCCATCAGTGTTGGTGGTTTTTGGTGGTGCAGCGGCGGCGGCTATGATGGCATTCCCACTGAAATCCATGCTAACACTTCCGCTGGAGATGAAGAAAGCGTTCTTAAACAAAGAAGCCTATTATTTGGAAATCAATCAGAAGTTGGTTTCGCTAGCCGAGGTAGCTCGTCGTGATGGATTGTTGGCCCTAGAGGGCAAACTAGTCGAGGTCAAAAACCCGGTCGTTCGAACAGGAATTCAAATGGCTGTAGATGGCTGCGATGCTGACACAATTGAAGCCGTGATGCGCACCGACATGGAATCGCTGAGCCGACGTCACAAAGACGGGAAAGCGATCATGGATCAATTGGGCCGATTTGCACCAGCCTACGGGATGATTGGAACGCTTCTTGGACTGATCATGATGTTGGCCGACATGTCCGATCCATCCAATATTGGAAAGGGTATGGCCGTGGCCTTGATCACCACTTTGTATGGTGCCATCGTTGCTAACATTATCTGTCAACCTTTTGCAGAAAAACTAGGGCTGCTGAGCAAGCGTGAACTTACAGCCATGGAATTGGTAGTTCGTGGAGTACTGGCGATCCAGTCTGGAGAAAGCCCACGAGCTTTGGAGCAACGGCTTCTAACCTTCATTCATCCCAAGAAACGTCCAATCAAGGAGTAGTCGAAAGATGATTGAAGATGATCCACCAATGGGTGTACCAGAATGGGTGGTGACCTTTGGCGATATGATGAGTCTATTGCTGACGTTCTTCATCATGTTGGTTTCGATGAGCGAAATCAAGGAGGAAGAGAAGTATCAAGCGATGGTCGAGTCGATTCAAAAACAGTTCGGCCATATGCTATCCACAGAAAGTATATCTCCGGGAGATAGTCGACCACGCTCTAGCGAGTTTCGAATCATGTCTACGATGGGACGCGCCAAGAAGAAAGACACACATCGCGGTGGCACCCCCGAGAAGGCTCCAGTCGGTGAAGAGCCGCGTGTCCGCATCATCAGGCCTGGAAGTAGTACAGCCATAGGAACCGTACTGTTTTTCACCAACGATGGATACGAACTGGATGCAGAGAACAAAGCGGCACTGGATCGACAGATATCTGAGATGGTAGGCAAGCCTCAGAAAATCGAAATCCGAGGACATACCTCGCAGCAGTTAGCCCTGCCAGGAACTCCGCCCCAAAAAGCCATGGACCTTTCCTACCGACGCTGTCGAGCTGTGATGCAGTATCTGATCGACCAACACCAAATGCCGCCAGAACGACTAAGGTTGTCCTCTGCTGGTGCCTGGGAACCCATGTTCCTGTCCGGCGATATCGAAAAATCGAAGTTGAACCCTCGGGTGGAAGTGTTCCTGTTGGATGAAACGGTCGACACGCTGACCGGTACCGACGCAGAACGAAAAGAGATGATAGTGCAGCCTAGTGATGGCTGAGCCCACTCACAATTGAAATAGTTTATTTTGAAATACAATGGATCCGCGCTCGCAAGTACGCGGAATGACAAGTAAAGCAGAAAGTCGATTAGCCATGGCCGCTGAACCCACTTCGCCAGAGCCTCAAAACGTCAAACCATCCATGATGCCCAAATTGGTCATGGGCGGGTTTATCACTGTGGTCATCCTGTTTGAGTCGTTTATCTACTTCTTCATGGTACCCAGCGCGGAAGATGTGGCCGCATTGGCGGAAAGTCGCCTGATCGAGAAGATTGAGGCTCGCCTGAAGGCTAGCGAAACTCCAGTCGTTGAAGACACGGATAGCATCGAAGAGTTCAAATTGGGACTTTTCGGCTTGTCCTTCACGCCAAGTGGTAGCGATCGCAGCTTTCGCGTCGAATTCGATCTACGTGGAACCGTCAAAAAAGGTGATTTGGCTGCCATTGAGAAGCTATTTGCGGAACGAGAGGGCAGATTCAGACACCGGATGACGTTGGAACTTCGGAATACAACTTTAGATGAACTGAAGGAAACTCAGTTGGGCTTGATCCAACGACGCATACTTGCGACAAGTAATGAAGTGTTTGAAACTCCCATTTTGCTGGGCGTAGTCTTCTACAACTACGATTTAATCGAAGAGTAGTTGTGAAAAGCTAGCAAAGCATGTATTCGCGCAGGGCGGCAAGGAGGCTCCCGAAATGGCTGCCAATAGCAACGACTCAACAAGCACCAATCCAACAAGTGTGCAACCTGCCGGCGGTGCTGGCCGAAGCGATCGAGTGATCGATCAGGCTTCGCAATTGCTTCAGGATGCCGAGCGAGCCATCGATCAACTGGATGCAGGCGAGCCACCACAGGCTGCCCCATTTCAGTTGGAGGATCTGGTTGGTAGCGAAGGCCCTCCTGAGAAGTGTTCCATCGATTTGCTGCGCGACGTTGACCTGGACTTAAGGATCGAATTGGGACGAACCCAAATGCTGTTGGAAGACGTGTTGAAGCTACGTCGCGGTTCGGTGGTGACATTGGACAAGCTGGCTGGAGATCCAGTCGACCTTTATGCCAATGGACGTCTGGTGGCTCGCGGCGAAATCATGGTCTTGAACGACAATTTCTGTGTTCGCGTAGCTGAACTGGTTGGTTCAGATCTGTTTGATTGACCTCAACCAACCCGCTCGACAAGGACGTCGAACATGAGACCCAGAAACATTTTTCTTAGGAACCTGCTGGCCCCGCTTGAGCAGCCCTTCGTTTCCCTAACTCCGCTGATTCTACTGGTTGCGGTCTGTCTATCAGCGGTTGCGGAGGGACAAATACAACCAGGGCAGCAAACTCAACGACGTTTGCCCCAAGAACAAGCCTCTCGCGAACCATCTATCCTTTCCTCACGCAACTCTACGACTCAACCAGAATCCGGCCAGCTGGTTGGTTTGCCCAATGCCTCCTGGCAAGGCAGCTCGTAGCCGCTTCAACCCGCGCAGGGAGCCCCAGCGCAGTGGACTTTTGACT
>DAIRSD010000221.1:0-7542 GCA_036804625.1 Aureliella sp.
CCAGCTTTGGCGCGACTGTAAGCATCGTCAAACCACCGCAGCACCTGAGGCATGTCGCCGTGAAACACTCCGTGGCGACCTGGTCGACTGGGCTGATCTTCCAAGTGCTTTTTTAAGTGTTCCAAACGGTGGCCCTCTTCGCTGCCGGGAGTGTACCGCAATCCGGCCGGCGATACGTATTCGTCGCGCCGAGTCTGTCGCAGGAGTCCATATAATAAACTGTCGTTCTGCGTATCGCTTGTGCCAGACCGGTTGTCCGTGGTCCTGGTCTTCGGAACTGAAGCAACATCTGAATTTGTTGGCTGTTTGCGCTGGGGTTGGGCTACATCTTGTTCGACCCAGCCCGACTCGTCTCCAAGCAGTTGTGCAAGCGTCGGCAGATTCCAGCCCATGCGTCGATTGACGGTTGGCTGTAGCATCCCGTAGGCAATCAACAAAAAAATGATCAAACACAGCCACTTCATCGCACTGGCTGGAAGCTGAGGAGTTCTTCGCATCGGGCAGTTGTCTCTAACAAGCGAATCAAAAAGGTGATGGAATTCGTCAGATGGGCCAATTGCATCAAAATGGGATCGGCCGATTTTCCAAACCAAGAGACTTTGATTCTAGTTGAATTTAAGCAGACTCAAAGCGAGTTGCTAAAGAAATCTGCTTAAAATCACAACTGAGTAGAATATGTCTGAGCTGTTGGTCAACTGATGGCCAGCAGTAGTCGGCTGGGAGCTTCCAGTAGCGAGATCACTTCGTTTAGGAACCTTGCAGCGGTTCCTCCGTCGACTAGTCGATGGTCATACGAGAGGCTTAGAGGCATCATCTGCCGCACGCGAACCGAATCATTTTCTAAGACAACTGGAAGTTTTCGAGTCCGACCTGCCAGCAATATTGCCACTTCTGGCACGTTCACAATAGGCGTGCTGTAGGTGCCGCCAATAGCTCCTAGGTTACTGATGGTAAATGTTCCGCCGCGCAGTTCGCCGACACTAAAATCGCCTGCCCGGACTCGCTGCGCCATGTCCGCCAGTTGCTTAGCGATTTCAGGAATGCTCAACTGGTGAGCGTTGCGAATATTGGGAACCACCAGTCCACGCTCTGTGTCTACGGCAACGCCTACGTTGACATAGTCGTGATAGATGACTTGCTCATTTTCTAAATCCAATTTCGCGTTGATCGTCGGATGATTGCGCAGAGCCGTGGCTACCGCCTTGATCAAAAAAGGCATCGACGTCAGGTTGATTCCTCGAGCGGCATAGTCGTCTTTACTGGATCTGCGGAACAGCTCCAATTCAGTCACATCCGCATCATCAAAATTCGTAACCTGAGGTGCCGTGGTCCACGATTTGTGCATTTGCAAGGCGATCGTCTTGCGGATTTTGCTTAGCTTCTCTACTCGTACCGACCCGTAATCATCGCTGCCGGGAATGCCCGGTAAGACGGTTGTCTTGGGAGCCTTGCCACTAGCAGGAGTCGACGTTGCCTGTGATGGCTTTTCGCTGGGTTCTTCGGCAGGCGCAACAGTTGTCTCTTGGCCGCTTCGGTGGTGTGATTCGCGAACCGACCGCAGGACATCGTCGCGCGTAATTCGACCACCGTCTCCACTGCCCTGCACGTTGACTAGATCTACACCAACTTCACGAGCAAAGCGGCGAACCGCCGGTGATGCAGCTACCAGGGCTTCCGTTGTTTCTGATACGGATGGCATCGCTGTCGCAGCGACCGACTGCGCGCCAGCAGAAGCTGGTTTGGTTGCCGCTGCCTGCGATGATGCGGCCGTTGTCGCGGCAGGTTTTGGCTGGGGTGCCGAGTCAACGGGTGTAACAGAAGGAGCTGGGACCGGCGATCCGGTGGCCGGAGCTGCCGGGGCAGTTGGCGTTGATGTGGCAGCGACAGTTGACTTGGGTGAAGTGGCTGGTTGGCTTGTGGTTTGCGCTGACGGACTTCCAGCCGCTTCTAATTGTACGATTACTGCACCAATGGCTACCGCCTGTCCCGGTGTGACCATGATCTTGCTAATTTTGCCAGCTTGTGGACTAGGTACGGTGACGGTGGCTTTATCGGTCTCCAATTCGATCAGGCCCTGATTCTTGCTAACGACATCGCCTTCGCGAACGTAGATCTCCAGCACATCACCGGACTCGATACCATCACCCAGGTCGGGTAGCTTTACATCAATTGCCATCGCAATTTTCTTTCCGTTTCTTAGGGCAAGCGTATAGAGGATTGATCATCTCAGGGTTGTAATCCAGATCTCGGATCGCGTTAGCCAGATCTGAAGGGGTCAACACTCCCTGCTTGCTCAGGCGATACAGCGCGGCAATTACTACGGATTCCGCGTCGACTTCAAAGTGGCGGCGCAGAGCCTGGCGTGTTTCGCTACGGCCCATTCCGTCGGTACCTAATACGAAATAATCGCCCGGCACGTAGCGCAAGAGCTGTTCGGGCACAGCTCGCACGTGATCGCTTGCGGCGATAAAGGGCCCCGACACACCGCTAAGAACCTGTTCGATGTAACTTTGTTTGGGGGGATCCGTCGGATGCAGCATGTTCCATCGCTCAACCGACTGCGCGTCGCGGCGGAGTTGCGTGTAACTAGTCACGCTCCAAGCATCGCTGGCGATCTTAAAGCGATCAGCCAGGATTTGCTGAGCCGACAGTACGCTGCGAAGAATAGGTCCGGTGCCAAACAACTGCACTCGGGCCTTAGCTCCTGACACATCGTGGTTATTCAGCTTGTAAATACCCTGAATGATTCCCTCTTCGGTGCCCTCGGGCATAGCTGGCATGTCGTAGTTTTCGTTTTCGACAGAAATGTAGTAGATTGCCGTTTCGCCTTGCTCGTACAGCCGTTTCAAGCCATCCATGATGATGACCGTTGTTTCGTATGCAAAGGCTGGGTCATAGGCTCGCACGAAAGGAAAGGCCATGGCATTCAAATGGCTGTGACCGTCCTGGTGTTGCAAACCTTCGCCGTTAAGTGTCGTTCGTCCCGATGTGCCGCCGACCAAGAATCCTTTGGTGCGCATGTCGTTGGCAGCCCAAATCAAATCGCCCACCCGCTGGAAGCCAAACATCGAGTAGTAAATATAAAACGGAATCATGTTGACACCGTGAGTTGCATAGGCGGTGCCGGCTGCATTAAAGCTGGACATCGAACCGGCTTCCGTGATGCCTTCTTCTAGGATTTGACCGTCGCGAGCTTCTTTGTAGTACAGCAATTGCTCCGAATCGACCGGCTCGTAAAGCTGTCCCGAGTGAGCATAAATGCCTACTTCTCGAAACATGCCTTCCATCCCAAACGTTCGCGATTCGTCAGGTACGATTGGGACGATGTTCTTGCCAATTTTCTTGTCCTTGCACAACTTGGACAGTAGCCGCACAAAACCCATGGTCGTGCTGATGGGTTTCCCGCCGCTGTCTTTGACAAAAGCTGAGTACTCGGCCAGGGTTGGCACTTCCGTCTTGGGATGTACCAGCGGTCGGCTGGGCACCGGTCCGTTGAGCGCTTTACGGCGCTCCCGCAGGTACTTCATCTCCAAACTGCTTTCGGGCGGCTTGTAGAACGGAGCGCTAACTACCTCGTCGTCCGACATGGGAATGCCAAATCGACTTCGGAACTCCAACAGTTCCTGTTCATTGAGCTTCTTCTGGTTGTGAGCAACGTTTTTGCCCTCACCGGCTTCGCCCAAGCCGTATCCCTTAATCGTCTTGGCGAGAATCACTGTGGGCTGACCCTTGTGATCGACGGCTGCTTTGAAGGCAGCGTAGACTTTTTCTGGATCGTGTCCGCCACGCTTGAGCTTTTCTAATTTTTCGTCCGAGTAGTTGGCTACTAAAGCGGCCACATCGGGATACTTGTTGAAAAAATGCTCGCGAATGTAGGAGCCTGGCATGTTGGTATATTTCTGATATTGGCCGTCCACCACTTCCCCGGCTCGACGCACCAAATTGCCAGTAACATCCTTTTCAAGCAATGGATCAAAGTCGTCACCCCAAATCACTTTGATGACGTTCCAACCGGCACCGCGGAAGACCGCTTCCAGTTCCTGAATGATCTTGCCGTTGCCGCGCACCGGTCCGTCCAATCGCTGCAGATTGCAGTTGACCACAAAGATCAAGTTGTCCAACTTTTCGCGGGCCGCCAAATGCAAAGCACCCAGCGCCTCCGGTTCGTCGCATTCACCGTCACCCAAAAAGGCCCAGACTCGTTGCCGAGAGGTATCTTTGATGCCACGATCTCGCAGGTACTCATTGAACCGAGCCTGATAGATGGCCATGATCGGACCCAGGCCCATCGACACTGTGGGGAACTCCCAAAAATCGGGCATCAGCCAGGGGTGCGGATAACTGCTCAATCCGCGAATGCTTTGAAGTTCGCGGCGAAAATGCTCTAAGTTTTCTTCGCTCAGTCGACCCTCAAGAAACGCGCGCGTGTACATGCCCGGTGAAGCGTGACCTTGAAAATAGACCAAGTCGCCATCGTAGCCGCTCTCGCCACGCCCACGGAAAAAGTGATTAAATCCTACTTCGTACAGAGTGGCACTGGAGGCAAACGTGCTGATATGACCGCCTAAGCCATCGAACTTTTTATTGGCTCGCTGTACCATAGCCATAGCGTTCCAGCGAATGATACTCTTGATCCTGCGCTCGATCTCGCGATTTCCCGGATAAGCTGGCTGCTTGTGGCGTGGGATTGTGTTGATGTAAGGCGTGTTGACTTCCAGCGGCACATCGACGCCTTCGCTACGCGCTTTAGTGTCCAACGCTTTAAGCAGATATTTTACCCGCTCGGGTCCTTTGATTTTGAGTACGTACTCTAGCGAGCTATTCCATTCGGCGGTCTCAATGGGATCGGTATCAATCGGTTGAGCAATTTCACCTGTTGGCTGAGCCAATTCGCCAGTATAGACTTCAGCTTGATGGCCGCTGTTGGGATCGCTATCGACAACCGACATAGTTACTACTCCTTGAAATGGCTGCAACCGAAAGGGCTACCAAGGGATTTTGTGGACTGACACCTGTGATATCCCAATCTGCGGAGCAAGTACACACCAGATTTCTTGATTCACAGGGGAAAAGCGAATCGCGACCTAGATTTTCTTCAATTTTATGCCTCTGGACACCCCAGCCGAGCTAAGAATTTTACTCTTTTTGTTCGTTAAAGGGCAAGGTGTCTCGGCGTTCCGCACGCATTGCTTTAGGGTATCCAGGTCGCCGCAAAGTTGGGTGAACTCGCCAGCTCAGGTTCTTTAGCAGGCAGAATGCTTAGCCCATAAATCCAACATCAGGATCGCATGTTGAACCGCATAGCTGATTTCATCCAGCGAAACAAACTCTAACACGCTGTGGATGTTGTGCTGACCGACAGACAGATTGGGAGTTGGCAACCCGTTGGCACTGAAATGAGCCCCGTCGGTTCCGCCGCGTATGGAACCTAGCCTGGCCGATCGTCCCAGTTGCTGATGGGCCATAATCGCGTAGTCTACCGCCTCGGGCACTTCTGCTAACCACTGAGCCATATTTCGATACTGCTGCTGACGATCGATTGAAATCCTGAGACCGGGCAATTGCTGGCAAACACGGTCGGCCGTCTGTTGTAACAAATTGGCGTAGTGATCCAGGCGAGTTGTATCAAAATCACGAAGCAAGATGTCAGCTCGCGCTTCGCCTACTCCACCGCTAATCTGATAAGGGTGCAGAAATCCATCACGATCAGCGGTTGATTCTGGGCTCATTTGATCCCGGGGCAATTCCGCCAGCAGCATGGCTAGCCCTCGAACTGCGTTGATCATCTTTCCCTTAGCAATAGCAGGATGGATATTGTAACCCTGAACCATTACCGTCAGCAGATCAGCGGAGAAGGTTTCGTTCTCGACGTCGCCCGAGCCGCCGGCGTCTAGTGTGTAAGCGACATCTGAGTTCGCCTTGGCAAAATCCACATACTGTGAACCGTTTCCGATTTCTTCGTCGCAGGTGAATAGGACTCGGATCGGACCATGGGCCATCTGAGGATTTTCCAGTAGATGCTCTGCAAGCTCCATGATGGCTGCCACGCCTGCCTTGTCATCGCCGCCAAGCAGTGTGGTGCCATCGGTCGTCACCAGCGTGTGGCCGGCCAACTGAGTCAGTTCAGCAGTATTGCAGGGAGAAAGTATCGCTCCGCTTCCGGCAAGACAGATCTCTCCTCCATCGTAGTCGCGAATGACTTGCGGTTTGATATTCTCGGCCGGTGCTTCTGGCGACGTGTCCAAGTGTGCATTAAGCAGCACCGTCGCGCATGAATGGGACACGGTTGCAGGAATGGTCGCCCAAACAAGACCATGAGCATCTTGATGAGCGTCTGCCGCACCCATCCTTTGCAACTCTGTTACAAGAAGTTTTCCCAGAACGACCTGTCCGCTGCTGCTGGGATAGGTTTCAGATAGCGGGTCCGCAGGTGTAGCAATCTGGACGTATCTCAGAAATCGCTCAAGTAGCCGCTGGCGATTGATCCTAAAGCCATGAGTCATCATTCCAGTCATCCTCTGCTAATGTTTAAGAGTGATGATCACAATTCTTGCGAAAATTCGGCTAGAAACATGCTTCACGATCTAAGACAGTTGAGTTGGACAATCTACTGTCGATGCCTTAGCGGTCAGATTGTTGTTGAATCGATTGCAGTAGCGCTATCGAAGGCTGAGTGATTGTGACGACTCGATCGGTCTGTCCTGGATCACGGACGATGCAAATGATTTGCGTTTGCGAGGAAGCCTCGGCCGCTTGTTCTCGTTTGGGTGCCTGGGGCGTTTCCAACACCCGGTTTTCGTCAGGCCACTGCACCCTGTCTTGTGCGGGGCGTTGTGGTGACGAAGCTAAGCTTTGGACCGCGCTCCGTTCATTGTCACTTGAGCGACTGGCTAACGTAACCTGAGCTGAATCGCTTGCCGAAGTGCTGCGGGAAAATAGTTGTGATTGGCCAGCCCGGGCCAACTGTTGGTAGATGACATCGGCACCCGCGTAGATCCCTTCGTCATCCTGGCTACAGGCCGCATTACAGACTCCAATCAATCTGCCTTGATGATCAAACAGACCACCACCGCTTCGCCCAACTGCCGGTGCTCCGGCTATTTCAATATTGGCGGCACCCAGATACCGATTCACGTGAGTTATCTGACTGTCGCGGCGCGTCGGATTGTTGCCATGGTCGCAACCAAGGCTAAATACCGGTTGTCCAGCAGCTAAAGATTGTCCCTGCGGCAGGATTTCAACAGGTTGAATCGCAACTGGCAACTCCAAAGACAGAATCGCAATGTCTAGATCTTTCGCTTGGAAATCGAGCAGTTGTCCCAAAACAGTGGTTTGCCTGGGCGTGCCGGCAAACAGATCAACAGTCAACTTTGCCCCTGGCTGCATGTCGCGGAATAGATGCCAGCAAGTAAGTACCAAGGCTTCAGGGCCGTGTACCGCAACGATCGTGCCCGTGCCATGGCCTGATGTGTTGGCCTGCTGAGTCTTGATTCGTACCGTAGCATTGTTTGCGCTTGTCACGGCTGCTTGCAGGGCATTGCT
>DAIRSD010000222.1:0-7518 GCA_036804625.1 Aureliella sp.
ACGATGTTGAAACGTACTGGTGAACCACTTGCTGCAGCACTGAGCGACTCCAAGCCAGCGCGAATCACTTCTACCGGTATTCCTTGAACCCAAGCGGCACCAAAAGCGGCCATCGCGTTTACGATTTGAAACTTGATCTTGCCACCATGCGCCACGGGAATTCGATCAAAGGGCAGAAGCACAAACTCGCTGTTTCCGTGCGCCGCAACGATGGCATTGTCTCTAGTAAAAACGACTCGCTGGTCTGCGGCTCGATTCTTGACGATCAGAGGATGGTTCGCGCTGTGGGCAAAGAACAAGACGCTTCCCTTACAATGTTCTGCCATGTTAACTACAAGCGGATCTTCAGCGTTTAATACCGCATGGCCTTGTTGTGCAACAACATCAACGATACAGCGTTTCACTTTGGCAAGCTGCTCCAAAGTGTTGATGTTACCGATCCCCAGGTGATCACCTTCACCAATGTTGGTTACGACCGCTACGTCACATTTGTCAAACGCCAAACCTTCCCGGATAATTCCACCGCGAGCTGTTTCTAAGATGGCTGCATCGATGTTAGGATTCATCAGCACGCGTTTAGCACTCTTCGGACCACTACAATCCCCATCATCGACGCGCCGGCCGTTGAAGTAGACGCCATCGGTACTGGTCATGCCTACTCGAACACCCGACAAGTGAAAAATATGTGCCAAAAGTCGAGTTGTCGTTGTCTTACCATTAACTCCTGTCACGGCAACCACAGGAATACGCCCGTTATGCCCGGCCGGAAACAACATATCTACGATGGCTTCACAAACCGGCTGGCCCTGGCCTTCGCTAGGCTGAATGTGCATGCGCAATCCAGGTCCCGCATTCACTTCGACGATCCCGCCATTCTGTTCTTCAAGGGGCACCGCGATGTCTTTGGCGACTACATCCACTCCAGCGATATCCAGTCCCACGATCTGTGCGGCTTCCACCACACGAGCTGCCACTTGTGGATGAACCAAATGCGTGACATCGCATGCGGTGCCTCCGCTGCTCAGATTGGCGTTTCGACGAATGTAAACAATGGCATTACTTTCAGGCACATCGTCAAGGGTCAGACTTTGCTGAGCCAAAACGGCAATTGAGACATCGTCCAGTGGAATGCGGCTCATCACTGTTGCGTGTCCATCGCTACGACGCGGGTCCTGATTTACTAACTCCACGAGTTGCCGGATAGTGGACTGGCCATCGCCAATTACCTTGGCTGGCTCTCGCCGTGCTGCGGCAATCAATTGATTACCAATAACAAGCATGCGATGATCGGCACCTTCAAAGAACTTTTCGACAATGATCGACGACTCTTCTTGGTAGGCGATTTCAAAAGCGTTCTCAACTTCTTGCTGAGTGTACAAGTTGGTTGACACGCCACGGCCGTGATTGCCCGACTGAGGTTTTACCACCACCGGCAGGCCAATGTCCAGCGCTTTTTGCCATGCATCGTCCTTCGAACGCACCACGTAGCCCTCTGGCACGGGTACGCCGCTACTGTGCAACAGCTTACGAGTCAGCTCTTTGTCTTTCGCAATCGCCTCGCCAATTGCGCTGGTACGATCGGTTTCTGCGGTCCAAATACGACGCTGCCGGGAACCATAGCCTAACTGGACCAAGCTACCTTCGTTTAATCGAAAATGAGGAATATTGCGCAACCTGGCGGCATTAACGATCCCCTGTGTACTCGGTCCCAAACAATGCTCGTGAATTAATTCTCTCAGTTGCGAGACTTCCTGAGTGACGTCGATAGGCGTGTCATGAATAGCGGACAGGACGACTCGGCGTCCGGCTTCAAGAGCTGCTCGCCCAACATTTTCGTCATGATAGGCCACAGCAACTCGATATACGCCCTCTTCATCCAGTTCTCGCGCTCGGCCAAACCCAACGACATTTCCTGCCAAAGTCTGAAGTTCCAGAACGACATGCTCCAAAACATGCGCCATGTAGGTCCCACGGCGCAGGCGTTCGAAAAATCCACCTCGCTCACCTACACTGCAACGGTGTTCGATCATCGAAGGCATCCAAGTTGTCAACCTTTCGTTGAAACCTGGTATCATCTCAGAAGAGATGTCTCTCAATTCTCCAAGATCGACAATAGCCTCAAGAACGGGAAAGTTTGCCCATACGTTAGGGCCACGAAGCGCATTGATCTTTCGAAAGACCAATGAGTAGTTAGATTGTTGGTTGAACATGGTGCTCGTAGGAGGATTGGATGCGGGCGACGTTCCATTTTAGGAAGTCGGGTCTCAAGATCAAATTTTTTTGTGTAAAATCCTTCATGCTACCAGACTGCTGCGAAGACCTGGGTAGCATTGAAGATTAACTTGCTGCTACTTGTCAGACTCAGCCATGACAGCATTAGCAGACAGTACCACAACAAAGTAATAAATCTCGAAACCGGACTCAATTATCGTTCGAATCTGGTGTAGAGCTATAGGCAACCGCTCAAGATTCCCTTTTGAATGGAAATGATGGACTAACTATGCATTTGTTCGACCGAACCTAAGTCCTGTCTGGTAACTGGCAACACCGAAACTTAACTTCCATCCCGTTAGCACTTCCAAAGTCAACAAACTGACTAGGATTCTTTGCGGATAACCTGAACGACCAAAGAATGATGCCATCCCCTGACGCTTCACAACCATCCGTTCAAGTCGCGGTACCGCCTGCGATTTTAGAGCGACTTCGTGAGACTTTAAAGCCTGGGGAGAATGTGACGGCATACGTTGTCCTGGACATTAACGACCAGAGGCAATTTTGCAACACTGTAATCGCCCTGACGGGGGGAAGGCTAATTGAGCAAAAAGACAATGAAAGTTGTCGATCCTGGGCATTGGGGCCAGCTACTGCGCTTCGGTCAACCGTATTCTCTGGCTTAGGTAATCTGGTCTTACTGAATGGCCAAGTGCAAGTTGAGACATGGTCCTTCACGGCTGCCAAAGCGGCTGATGTCGCTCGGCTGATGGTTTTGGCCAATACCAACAAACAAGATGGTCATGATGCTGAGCTAGGTATTGGGGACAGTGTATCCGTTAACGCCCCTGCTCCATCATCTGCGATAAGTCTATTGCGATTATTGAGATTTGCTCGAAACCGCAGCGGCTGGGTACTATCCGCTTTGGCACTGACATTGCTGGCTACTACAGCCGGATTGATTTGGCCCTATCTGACCATGCCGCTGATTGATGACGTCTTGATACCATGGCAAAGCCGGTCTACAGAACTTTCCCAAGCCGAGTTTCTACAAGCGTTAGCGCCCTATCTAGCTGGCCTACTGGGTGCTGCCTTGATCGCCTGGGTCTTGGGCTGGGCACGGACCTATGTCATGAGCTATTTGAGCGAACAAATTAGTTGCGACTTGCGAAATCAAACGTACAGCCACTTGCAGAAGATGTCATTAGATTTCTACGGAGCCAAACGAACAGGCGACTTGATTTCCAGAATTAGCAGCGACTCGGACCGGATCTGTATGTTTTTGTCTTCACATCTGTTAGACTTTGCCACCGACCTGCTGATGATACTACTTTCGTCCATTATCTTGATTCAGTTAGATCCCTGGCTAGCACTAGTTTCGTTGCTGCCTTTTCCGCTGATAGCTTGGATGACACACCAAGTCCGCGTTCGGCTACGCCATGGATTTGCGCGCGCCGGTCACGCTTGGGAAGCCATGGTGAGTGTCCTGACGGATGCCATCCCTGGGGCTCGCGTGGTCAAAGCTTTTGCTCAGGAAAGAAGGGAGATCGACCGCTTTGCTGATGCCAATCAGCACGTGCTGGATTCGAATGTTAGGATCAATACTCTGTGGTCGTTCTTTGGTCCTACAGTTACCCTACTTACCGAATTAGGCATGCTGTTGATCTGGCTTTATGGAGCTTGGTTAGTTGCCCATCAGACCA
This sequence comes from Aureliella sp., assembly GCA_036804625.1. Classification (GTDB taxonomy): domain Bacteria; phylum Planctomycetota; class Planctomycetia; order Pirellulales; family Pirellulaceae; genus Aureliella. Next base: position 3,915 of record DAIRSD010000222.1, read on the forward strand.
TCACTGTAGGCAAGTTAACTTTGTTCATCACCTACATCGGACGTTTCTACGTGCGACTGGATTCGATGAGCCGAATGCTGGCCGACACGCAGCGTGCTGCAGCGGCCGCCTACCGAGTTTTTGAAATTTTGGACATGCGTCCGAGCGTTATGGAACCGACTCAACCGATCGACCCGGGTATTATCAAAGGACATATCGAATTGCGCGGAGTGCGATTTCGCTACCAAAACCGTGAGGTCATCAGTGGTATCGACCTAGAGATTCAACCTGGAGAGCTGATTGGGCTGGTTGGCCCTAGCGGTTCGGGCAAGAGTACGCTGGCTAATTTAATGTGTCGCTTTTATGATGTCACTGAAGGGTCGATCACCGTCGATGGTCACGATATCCGGTCTTTTCCAATCGAAAAGTTTCGTAAAAATATTGGCATCGTCTTGCAAGAATCGTTCCTTTTTTTCGGCACCATCGCAGAGAACATCGCCTATGGGCGTCCAGACGCAAGACCAGACGAAATCATTGCTGCCGCTCGCGCCGCTCACGCTCACGCATTTATCAGTCGATTGCCCGAAGGCTATGACTCGGTGGTAGGCGAGCGAGGCCAAGGTCTGTCTGGCGGTGAGCGTCAACGCATTTCGATCGCTCGAGCCATTTTGACCGATCCACGCCTATTGATATTGGACGAGGCAACTTCTGCTGTAGACAACGAGACCGAACGCGAGATACAAGCTGCCCTAGACAATCTAGTGCAAGGCAGAACGACCATTGCCATTGCACATCGGTTGAGCACATTGCGCAATGCCGATCGAATTGTAGTGATGGAACATGGAGCCATTGTTGAAATTGGCAAGCACGACGACTTGCTGGCTCGCGGCGGAGTTTACACTCGCCTGCATCAGGCCCAATTGGCTGTCATGCGCTGATGGAACATACTTTATTCTCTTTGATTATATGGTCATTTCAATGAGCGATTCATCCCAAGTGGAAGCTTCTTTCAATTCAACTCCCGTCGCCGTTTCCTCCAGCTCTGTAACAGGAATGAAGCTGTATGTTGATTCCCAAGGTCAACTGATCGTTCAGGATTCCATGGGCAATCAGTGGATCAATGTTAGGCCAGTCCGGCTTTTTCCTTTGTCGCAACCCGATCGATGGATTTCCCTAATTGATTCCGCTGGCCGGGAAATTGTATGCATTGACGATCCAGCTCAACTGGGACAGTCTCAAAAGAATGTTCTTATCGGTGAGTTGGAGCGAAGAGAGTTTGTTCCCATTGTCAAACGTATCATCAGCGTCTCTGGCAATTCTGAGCCCTGTCAGTGGCAGGTAGAGACCGATCGTGGCCTAACCAGCTTTATCCTGAAAGATGAAAACGATGTGCGACGCTTGGGCGACCATAGCGTACTAGTGGTCGACTCCTACAGTATTCGATACCTGATTCCCGACCGAAAAACCCTTGACGCTCACAGTCGACGTATTATCGAGTGGTACGTTTAGTCACCTTTGAAACTTGATAACTAGATCTCGCATTAGAGGTTCTACCTGATTCCAATCCGTGAGTACAACCACACGATCACTTGGCAGTTCCGACAAGCAGCTCGATTGCCACGGCATCGTACTCTCAATTGAACCAACGATAGCCAGTGTGCCAGACGTTTGCAGCAGATTTGTCAACGTTTGCAGAGCGAATCGAATTTCAGCGCTGTCAGCGGCCGATGGCATTAAGGCAGCGTCCAGTAAAACCAATTCGGCATGCGAGCAGGGCAAACCAAACTGGGCAAGCCAATGGGCGGGAGCGTTCAGTACGTTGGCCGTAATATGAGGATGCATCAGCAGCGATCGGAACTGGGATAAAGGTCGCTCCACTGGCAAGCCGTCCTGGACTGTGACGTCAGGTGCTGCATACCCTACATGAAACTGCAAACTTCTTAGCAATTCTATTTGCAGACGAGCGATCGTGTGATTGTTGCAGCTACTAACACATACCACTGTTGGAACTCGACTAGGTCGCTGGTCAGGAAATAACAAATCCACAACCGCTTGTCCAACTGGTCGAGGTGAACCGATCACTGGCGCGACATGGGGCGTTAAGCTAGGACCTGCATTAACTTCAATGATGCACCCTCGCTGCTCGGTAAGCGGCTTCGCAATATCAATGGCTACCACATCCATACCGGCGATATCCAAGCCAACGACTCTTGCTGCCAGGATAGCCATCGCACGCGTTGAGGAATGCACCTGCTCTGTGCAATCTTCCACCAAATCCCCGACGTGATTGATCAGCACCTGTTGGTTCTGACCTGGAACTGAATCAAAATCCAATCCTTGGTTTTTCAACAAGATCGCGGCCGCGTCGTCCAGTTTTACGATCTGCAATTGATCGGTATAGTTCTCGCCACGCCTTGGGTCACTGTTCAATTGATCAACCAATTGCACAATGGTACTGCGTCCATCTCCTTGTACAAACTCTCTCTGACCTTTGGCTGCCGCCACAAACTTGCCACCGACCACCAGCAATCGATGATGTTCGCCGTGAATATACTGTTCCACTAGCACTTCGGTAGTGTGCCCCGCCTGACACGCCCAGTCGTAGGCACTCATCACGCTGGATTGATCCATTAGGTCTAAAGAAACTCCAACAGCATGATTTGCGTTCCGAGGCTTGACGGCTACCGGCAAGCCTACCTCAAGCGCCGCCTGCCAAGCATCTTCGCGACTTGAAACCGATCGTCCACCAGGCACGTTGACTCCCACCGCTGCTAAAAGTGAACGCGTCAGTTGCTTATCGCTGGCGATGGCTTCGGCAATCGCTGAGGTGGCATCGGTTTCGGCTGTCCATGTCCGTCGCTGCCAGGCTCCTTCACCAAACTGCACGAGACTTCCCTGATTTAGACGAAAATAGGGGATATCGCGAGCTTTGGCCGCTCGCAGAATGGCTTGTGAACTGGGACCTAACCGAACGTCGTCCGCAAGATCTTCTAGCCGGCGCTGGTGAGCCGAAAAATCAAGCTGCCCATTGGCTGGATTTTCCTGGCACAGTCGGATTGCGGTACGAATACACTCTTCCAACAACCCAGTCTCTTCCACTTCAAAAGCCAAAACATAGCGACCCTCGTGCTCTGTCGCCTCTGGCGGAAACGCTCGCCCGTTCACACCAGCTATTTTGTGCAGGCGATCTATGGCAGCAGAAAATTCATCTGGGGATAGACCATCAGAGAAGTGCAGGTCCAAAACGGCTTCTAAAACCGGATTTCTTGACCAGCGATTAGGACCTTGAAAGGTTTTGGTCTGCACAAGCTGCATAGGTGAGTTCGCTCGCTGCGAATGGTGGATACAGTTCTGGGCTTTGTTTCTAATGTGGCGACAAGCTTCTAGCTTGTCGAGGAAGTGTAACCATTCCTTCACAAGCTAGAAACTTGTGACAACAGAAATTTGTCAAATCACTGCTTCAGAAACAAAGAATAGTATCGACTGGCAATCCTTGTTTTAGGCTTTTTTCTCGATACGGATTCCCAATTCTTTTAACTGCCTAGCGGATACTTCGGAGGGAGCACCCATCATTAGATCTTCGGCTTTTTGATTCATGGGGAACACGATCACTTCGCGAATGTTG
>DAIRSD010000223.1:0-7507 GCA_036804625.1 Aureliella sp.
CGCGAAAGTTAAGGCCCTTCAGCTTCCGCCTCGAACTCAAGTGGTATTCGGACGCGAGGGTCTTTTGCAGGCAGCCACCGATCAGTCGATAGGCACGGTTGTTGCTGCCATGGTGGGTTCAGCCGGACTGGAAAGCGTCTTGGCTGCAGCCAAAGAGGGAAAAAGGATAGCCCTGGCAAACAAGGAATCTCTGGTAGTTGCCGGCGAATTGCTAGTCCAGGCAATTTCGGAAAATGGCGGCGAGCTGCTGCCGGTCGACAGCGAGCATAGCGCTGTATTCCAAGCGCTACGGGCAGGCAGACCCGGTGAAGTGGCTAACATCGTTTTGACGGCAAGCGGTGGTCCCTTTCGTACTTGGGATCAGAACCGCCTGAGAAATGTCACAGTTCAGGACGCTCTGGCGCATCCAACTTGGCAAATGGGGCGTAAAATTTCGATCGACTCGGCTACAATGATGAACAAAGCCCTTGAAGTCATCGAAGCCAGATGGCTCTTTGGACTGAGCCCCCAACAGATCAAAGTAGTGATCCACCCACAATCCGTGATCCATTCGATGGTTGAGTTCACCGATGGTTCGGTAGTAGCTCAACTTAGTCCTCCGGACATGCGGTTGCCGATACAATACGCACTAACTTACCCCGAGCGAACGGTCTGCCCAAGTTTGAAAGTGGACTGGACTCAGGCTATGGCTTTGCAATGGGAACCAGTGGACCTTGAGCGTTTTCCAGCCTTGGAACTGGGGTGGCAAGTGGCAGAAAGTGGTGGAACATCAGGAGCGGTATTGAACGCCGCGAACGAAGCCGCCGTAGAGCTATTTTTATCAGGGCAGTTGCCATTTTTGAATATTGTGGCCGCATGTCGGCAAGTACTTAACAATCACGAATATGATCCACGTCCAACGCTGGATCAGCTCATGCGCCAGGATCAATGGGCGCGACAGGAGACACGCCGGTGGGCAGCTTTGAATACCTAGAATCGATGGCTCAGTTTAGCCAAGCGATGATGTTGTTGGCCGATTCTGATCCGTGGAGGTTTGTGGAAACGTTAATGGTCATTGGCAAAGTGGCCGTCGGCTTAGGCTTTGTCGTATTTATTCACGAGCTAGGACATTTTCTGGCTGCCAAGACATTTGGCGTTCGCTGTGACAAGTTTTATGTGGGCTTCGATGTGCCCATTCGCATCGGGCCCATTCACCTGCCTCGCACGCTGGGCAAGTTCCAATGGGGCGAAACAGAATACGGCATTGGGATCATTCCTTTGGGCGGTTACGTCAAAATGTTAGGCCAAGACGACGACCCTAGAAACGCTCAGGAAGAAGCCGAAAGGACACGACTAGAGCAAGGACCCGATGCGCCGCTGGATCCCCGCAGTTATCCAGCCAAACCTGTATGGCAACGGATGATTATCATTTCGGCTGGTGTGGTGCTGAATTTGGTTTCTGCTGTTTTCCTTGCCGCTGGAGCCTACTACCTGGGTGTTCCTTATGCCCCTTCCGTGGTTGGTACTGTCAATGCTGGCGGTCCAGCCTGGCAAGCCGGACTTCAGCCAGGAGACCAGATTCTGCGTGTCGGCAGCGACGGCCAAGATGATCCGAATTTGCGCTTCACCGATCTGATGACTGGCGTGGTCGTTCATGGCTTCAAGTCCAAAGGTCAACCGCTTGAGGTGCATGTCGATCGCGGAGGCAACAAGGTGGTACTCGAGCCGGTTCCCAGCCCACGTTATGATCAAAGCGGCAAATTGCATCTGCTGGGATTCACCGGCGATCGTTCAACTCAATTGACCAAGCCCGCCATTAGTCCCTCTTCGCCGTTGGCCTCTCAATCGATCGATCTAGATGCAGGTGACCGTATCGTGGCCGTTGACGACCAGGCTCTACCCGTCGACCAACGATTTGGTCAACCGTTGGCTGCTGAGCTACTCAAACGTTTACAGGCTCGATGGAATCAAACTGTCAAGCTAACCATAGAGCGCTCGAAATCAGCTTCCAACGCGAACGACTCCACGGAGCCGCTACAGAAGCTGGACGTAACACTACCACCAGTGCCTCAGAGAACTCTTGGACTTGGCTTTGCGATGGGACCAGTCACGGCTGTCCGAAGCGACTCAGCAGGACAGGCGGCCGGATCCAAGGCGGGTGATTTGATCACGGCCATCGACGGCAACAAGATCGAAGATGCGCTGCGAGTACCTGAAATTTTTGCTGGCAGTTCAGGCCGCAGTGTGGTCTTCACAGTTCAGCGCGTTGATGGCGATACGAAGGAGCAGGTCGAAATTCAGGTACAGTCCCCGGCTCAGCCTGTGTTTGATGGGAGAAGCATTCAGGGATCGGGGGAGCTTTCATTGGGTGGCATCGGAGTGGCGTTTGCTGTTGACTCACTGGTAACTTGGGTCGATCCACAAAGGGTGGCTGCGGGTCAGATCCAGGTGGGCGATCGATTGTTGCAGTATCGCTGGGCTCCTACTCAGGATCAAACGGAAGCCACCCAAGACTATTTGAACGTGAAACTGTTGACCAAAGCAGAGGAGATTGACTCGTTTCACAACGTGGTCTTTTTTCAAGAATTGCTTCAGAGTTTGCCTTTGGGCAGCAAGTTGGCATGCCACTTCAATCGCGATGGAAAAACCATCAGCGCTGACTTGCAGGTGCTTGAATCGCTCAATTCGTTTTCGACCGACCAGCGAGATCTTTTGCTGGCTGGCCTGACTCAAACCCACCGTACAACCGATTGGACCAAGGCACTAAGCCTAGGACTTTGGGAAACCAAACGACGCTTTGAGGAAGTACTAGGGTTTTTGCGGCTACTATTCACAGGCCGAGTTGGCATGGGTGGTGTCGCTGGACCTGTGAAGTTGTTCGACTTTGCCGCTCAAGAAGCTAGTGAGGGAACATCACGATTGCTCATTTTCTTGACGATGCTAAGTGCTAATCTGGCCATACTGAACTTCCTACCGATCCCCGCCCTGGACGGTGGACACATGCTGTTTCTGACCTTTGAAGCCATTCGCGGCAAGCCGCTGAACGAAGAACTGCAAGTGCGTCTCACCATGGCCGGCGTACTGGGACTATTGACGCTGATGGCGTTTGTCATTTTGAAGGATATTTACTCCTACGTCGGCTAAGGCATCAGCGCGATGATTCGATATCAATCGCAAGTGCGTTAGCCATAGCCCATTTTTGAATTTCCGTGATCGCAAGAGACCTCAAGCGACAACCTAAACACGATTGGGTATCCCGTTGACTGGCCGAACTACAGCAGTTTCAGATTCAGGCAATTCGATTGTCTGGCCTCGCGTTCTGGATGCAGATTCGGGTGAGTACTTTGCGGTGCAGCGAGATGGATCCAAGGGACGCTTGGTGACTGGGCCTATGCCTGCCGATCTTAGCCGGTACTACTCGGACACTTATCACGGTAATCGGCACGGCTTCACCGCTCGATATTGTGATCGGCGTCGGTTATCCATCATCAGGCGAGCAGTCAGTGGCCTGCAATCCGTCCGCTGGCTAGATGTCGGCTGCGGGGACGGCACTCTGTTGCAATCAGGAGCAACCGCCGGTTGGCAGGTTCATGGCGTGGAAATGCAGCCCGATTTGGCAAGGTCTAAAGGCCTAACCGTTTACTCAAGCCTTCAGCAGGCATCCCAAAAGGGACCGTTTGATGTGATCACCTTGTGGCATGTGCTCGAGCATCTTACTGAGCCAGATAATGATCTGCAGCTTATCTCGAACCTACTAAGCCCTCATGGGAAACTGATCGTTGCAGTTCCCGACGCTGGCTGTTTGGCCGCTCGCTGGTTCGGGCCGCACTGGTTGCACTGGGATGTACCACGTCACGTGACTCATTTCGAAGCTTCAACTTTGACTCAAATAATGATTGACCACTCCTATCAAGTTCAGCAGTTGAGCCGTTCAGAATTTGAATATGACCTAATGGGATTTGCTCAAAGCGCACTAAACGCTTTGGGTTTCGAGCGGAACCTGTTTTTCAAATTGTTGACCAAACGCCCCAACAAAACATCACTTCCGATTCGCGCAGTCAACTACGTCTTGGGCGGTGCGCTATGTGCGATTGCCGCTTTACCCATTGGTTTGGCAGGCCGCTTGGGAAAAGGTGGCACTCTGATTTTTCAAGCGCATCGGTAGCAAAGGCGACCAGACTATGTTTGCGAATCAAAAAGTTGTCGTGGTCATGCCTGCGTATAACGCGGCCAAGACTCTGATGAAAACCTACGAAGAAATCGATCGTCAACTGGTAGACGAAATCGTACTGGTAGATGACGCCAGTGTTGATGATACCGTTGCAATTGCCCGAGAACTGGGATTGCATGTACTACAGCATCCCAAGAATCGCGGTTACGGAGGCAATCAAAAGACTTGCTACACAACCGCTCTGCGACTGGGTGCTGATATCGTCGTGATGCTTCATCCCGACTACCAGTACACTCCGCTGCTGATTCCATCGATGGTACCGATGATTGGCAACGGATTGTACGACTGTGTGATAGGCAGCCGAATCTTGGGCGGCAAAGCCAGACGCAGTGGCATGCCTCTGTACAAATACATTGCCAATCGCGGATTAACTTTGGCGCAGAATATTCTGATGAGTTCCAAGCTGACCGAATTTCATACGGGCTATCGAGCCTTTTCGCGGCGGTTGTTGTTAGAGCTGCCCTTGGAAGAGAACTCGGATGACTTCGTTTTCGACAACCAGATGTTAGCACAGATCATTCGCGGTGGATTTAAGATCGGTGAGGTATCTTGTCCAACCAAATACTTTGCCGAAGCCTCGTCGATCAATTTTCGTCGATCCTGTGTCTACGGCGTTGGCTGTCTAAAGACCGCAGTGGAATACCGCATGTCTCGGTGGGGACTGTACCAATCGCGAATCTTTCATCCAGAAGGTAAAAAACTGGAACGCGATTAACAACTGGCTGGCTTGTCGATACACAACAAGAAAAGCTGTCATCGTTCAGATGTAAAACATCCCGCTGGTTACCGGCATCGCCCGGCGCAGTAATTCGCCCAGAGTCAGTTTCTCGAGGAATTGCGATTGCAATTCACTAAGTTCGCGCCATACATCGCTAACGATATTGTGGTCGGGATCATTTGTTTCGCCGGATGAGGCGTAGTCGTTGCAGCTACCAGAACAGACAGCTTCCACCACGGATGCCATCGTTATCGAGTCGGGGTTGCGGCCCAATCGAAAGCCGCCGCTTGAGCCTCGGCTGCTAACGATCAGACCTGCGGTGCGTAACTGCTGTAGAATCTGACCTAAGAATTGAATAGGAATTTCGTGCTCTTGAGCGATCGTACGAGCTGTCAACAACTGCCCTGATTGGTGCTGTCGAGCCAGAGCCAACATAGCTAGAGATGCGTAATGAGCTTTGATCGGAAGCTGCATGGCTTGATGCCCCTAATCCGACGTGTGCAAACCACATTCGGTCTTTGCAAAGCCGCTCCACCGCCCTGCTCTTTCGTCTTCGCCTGGCAAGACACTTCGAGTGCAAGGCCAGCAGCCGATACTAGTGTAACCCTGATCGTGCAGTGGGTTGTAAGGGATATTTTCTTTGCTGATCAGCCCCCAAACTTGCTGTTTAGTCCAATTCGCAAGAGGACTGACTTTGACCAATCCGAACTTCTTGTCCCATCCTACGATGGGAGCCTTGGCACGATCCTGACTTTGGTCTCGACGAATTGCACTAGCCCATGCCAAATACCCCCTGGCAGCTTCCTTCAACACTCCAATCTTTCGCTCAGCGCAGCAACGATTGGGATCATGCGTGTAGACAGGACCTTGATTGATTTGTTCATACTGCTGAACATTAGTCGCCGGTCGTTTCAGTTCAACTTCGATTCCGTACCGCCGCTTCACCTCTTCGCGCAATTGCAGTGTCTCAGGAAACTGATAGCCGGTGTCGAGATTAAAAATCGGGGTCTCGGGGGCAATGCGGGCTAGCAGATGAATCAGAACCATCCCTTCGGGACCAAAGGCCGTGGCCATGGTGAATTTGGGAGCGTAACGGTCAACGGCCCATTGCAGGATCTGTTCCGGCGATGCACTTTCCAGTAGCAGGCTCTCGCGATGCAACTCCGCTAGCATTGCTTCATCCGCAATGGGAATCGCATACGAAGCCGCTGCAGGGGGATCTTGTGCGGCAGCATCGGTATCAAAGTCGGCTGCGGTAAGCACTCTCAGTTGAATCGACGGCTTAGAACCCGACGTTTGGCTTGCTGTCTGGCCTGATAATTGTTTGGACATACTGGGTACCATCGTGAAACCACTTCCCCGCCGTAATACAACAGCCGTCAAAGCCATAAAACCTTTGCGGCACACTGGAATTGACCATATTGTACTAATAAGATCAATTTAGTCAAGTATCTAAAGGCTAACTCTATTATCGTCCTAAACGGAATCCATCTTGAATTCGGAAAAACAAGCTCTAGGCTAGGTCGCGATACTCACGCCGCTGGAACCAAACCGCTCCAATCAAAAACAGGGCCAAAGAGAGGACACCCAGATAGAACATGGCGGACTGACTAGGGATGCTTTGGAACTGCGGCAGTTCCGGTTTGACGTCATACAGCGCGGCTTGCTGATAAATCATTGAATTGGCATAGAAGGAAACGGCCAATCGCTTGATCGTGCCGGGCATTCCGCCAAGCAGCGCTTCAATCAAGAAAGCATAGACAACCGCCATGATCACCGGCCTGGGAAAGACAGCTCCAAACAGCAGGAACAGAGCGCAGTAGGTCAACGCGGCAAGCAAAATGGCTGGCCAGTAGTTGTCCCAAGCCAATCCGCCTGCCTGGCCACCAGCGGAACAGACCATGGCAAAACCGCCTAATGTTACCAGCAGTACTAACGGAAGAATTCCTAGTGCTGTGGCCAAATAGATTCGCCACCGCGACAGGGGACGAATCAGAGTGTACACCAGAGTACGATCTTCGCGCTGTTCGCCAATGGCTGCCGTTGCGTAGGTTAGTACCAAGATGGGCAGCAGAAAGGAAACAAACAACCTTACGACCACTGTGTTAGTCATAAAACTCAGTTGCATCGTCAGCCGAACCGCTTCGTTGGGTTCGCGCAAAAAATCGCCCCGCTGCGTCCAAATGGCTGTGGCCATCGTCAGCATGATGATCAAAATGGCGGCCACAATAGTTTTTCGAGCCCAGACCTGGCGTCGACAGGTCAGCCATGCCAAATAACAAAGCCCTCGCAACTCTCTCATGATCGCGACTCCGCCAATTGAAACAAAGCGTCCGCCCAGCCCGCTTCCGACTGCAATAAATTCAAATGATAACCGTGTTGACGGACCAACCGGCCTACCTCCTGGCACAATCCACCTCGATCACGAGCGGCCAAAACGCACTGCTGGTCGCCGCGAAAATGAACTTCGATGACACCGGGCCACAGAAGCAACTGCCCTGCAAACTCGCGCATGCGATCACTGGAAAGCCGAATTTGTTGAGGCAGATCGTTCAGAAAACTGGAGACCTCACCCCAGT
>DAIRSD010000224.1:0-7498 GCA_036804625.1 Aureliella sp.
CATGAGAGGTAGAACTTTCTTGGATTCTTTTATTATTGTTGATGAAGCTCAGAATTTGACGCCCCACGAGGGCAAGACGGTGATCACTCGAGCTGGCGAAGGCACCAAGATCGTTTTGACAGGGGACATTCAACAGATCGACCATCCCTATCTAGACAAGTTATCCAATGGATTGACACATTTGATCAACCGCATGCGTGGTCAGCAACTGTATGCGCATGTCAGTCTGGAAAAGGGGGAAAGATCCGAACTGGCCGATGTAGCTTCGAAATTGCTTTAAGCGGATAAGCACCCACGCACAAGGTTTCTAATATTTGAAGAACCATGGCTAGCGCCAGGACGGCTAGTAATGCTGAGAAACTTAATTCTAGGTGCATATTTTAATCGAAACTCTCTGATCGGTCTCACCTCTACCAATTGAACCCAGCCCCAGTGTCGATTTCCGAGCTCGAAGGCATTGAAATGCTCCCCGGCTTGCCCGGGAAACCTAAAGATCCACTGAACGAGCCAGTGGGATTGTGTTTTGTAGTCTGCTGTCCAGCCTGACAACGAATCATTGAGCCACCCAGCTATTGAAAATCATTGAGCCCCCCTGTTTTTCAAAATAGGTAACATGACTACAGGCCCACTGACGTCTAGCCTTGATGTTGCGTAACTTGTCTACGATTGTCCGTAATTTCTAGTTGCCCCACAGATTTGGGGGGAATCGGTCTACTTGGGGTGCTTTGTTACGCAATTGTGAGTAGATGCTAACATAAACTTCACATTGGATTAACACTCCGTTCCATTGCGTTTCATGATCGCCGGTTACCATGCTGACCAGTGACTTTTAGCGATCAGACGTTCTGAATCGCACAGTAAGAATGTTTCTCATTTGAGGAGAGTAACGAGATGAAACGATTTTTTATGGCGAGCCTGTTAGCGCTTGCCGCTGCCAGCTCGGCCCAGGCAGCGATCATTACCCAGTGGGACTTCGGCACTGGTACTCTTACACCGAACATTGGAACGGGAACGGCCAATTATGTCGGTGGAGTCGCCGCTTCTGGTTCAGGCTTTGCTACGGGTGTTACTGGGTCTGGCTGGAACACGACCACCTATGCGGCGCAAAGTGCCGGTAGTGGTACACGAGGCGTATTGTTTCTAACTAGCACTGTAGGCTTTGAAGACATCTCCGTCAGTCTTGATCATCGTGCAAGCGGAACCGCTTCGCGATGGGCGCGATTTGAGTACACCACTGACGGCGGTACAAGCTGGACAGCTCATTCCAACAATGCTGGAGGCTTGTCCCCTCACGATACATTTTACAACTTTAACATCGACCTAAGTTCGCTGACATCAGTCGACAATAACCCGAACTTCGGCTTTCGAGTGGTTTCGATTTTCTCGCCACAGGCATTTGACCAAAATAACTCGCTTGCGCCTTTTGGGGCTAACGCTGCCTACATGCGAGCAAATGCTGGCGCAGTTTACTCACCTTCTAGCAGCTCAGCGACTGGCGATTACGGTGCCACTGGAACATGGCGATTCGACAACGTGACGATTAACGGAACGGCTGTCGTGCCCGAGCCAAGTTCTATGATCTTGTTGCTAGCGGCTGGCACTGCCGGTTTGGTAGTTCGCCGACGACGCAGTTAATCGCGGACCATAGTTCTCTGCTCGGTCTTTGTGCGTTAGTACTCGGATATCGAGCAGTACTCGGACGCTAACGCGCTTGCGGCTGATGAGGAAAACGGACCTGTTTACGCCACTGGATATGTCTCCCGTCGACATTCTTGGTGTAGCAGTCCGTGTCGAAAGTGAATCACGTAGTTGGTTTACCCTTTCAATTGGCATTACCCACGACTTCATCGCTTCAATCACCTTGAGGGTGATGCCAATGATTTACTTTGTACTGAGAAATTTGTGCGAGCATCACAATCTGTGATAGGCCCATTGCAGTGTTTGGAGACTCGTAAATTGGCTCTACCGTGATTCTTGTCTCTGAATTCAGCTACTCCCGACCTTTCGGGGGTGGCTGATTCAACTTAGCGGGTGGGAAATGGCCTCTCTCAGTGAAGGTTTATTCGATTCTTAACCTGTATTTCACATTTCCTACCAATCATCTTAACTTGCTAGCGATACCATACCCACTCGATGAAGGCAGGCATTCCGACGTGTGGAGTCCCTGCGGTTTGAGATTTTACAATTCAACAAGGAGATACGAGATGAAACGATTGATGTTGGCATTGGGCCTAGCGTTTGCAGCCGCCACTGGATTGCATGCAGACACGATTACTCAGTGGAATTTTCAAGATGGCGTTGGTGGAACAAATACTCCCAACATTGGTACAGGAACGATTAGTCACCTGGGAGGAGTAACTCACACCGGATTTAACTCTGGTAGCGGTTCTTCCGATCCAGTTCAGCCTGGGTCTGCACATCAGACAACAACTTATCCGGCTCAAAGCACAGCCAGTGGAACGGCTGGAATTCAGTTTGCTGTCAACACCACCGGATTTCAGAACGTCATCTGCAAGTTCGACTTGCGAACCAGCAACACATCCAGCCGATGGTATCAAATCAAGTATACAACTGATGGTATCAACTTTGTTGATTTGGGTACTCCTGTTCGTTTGGAGCGATTCGACACCAGCGATCCGCCAAACGAAATTGGCGTCGGGGATTTTTTTTCCAATCAAAGAACCGTTGACTTTACAGGTGTGCCCGCATTAAATAACAATCCCAACTTTGCGTTTCAGGTAGTGTCCGTCTTTTCGCCCGTGGCATTCACCGAATTTGTATCGAGTACGAACTACCTAGAAAATGTAGCCTATGAAGCGGCTCGCAATCGCGGGCCTGGCTTGGGCACACAATCAGCGTACGCGGGTGGTACTTGGCGATTTGACATGGTCACTATCGAAGGCACGGTCTTATCAGTAGCGGCACCTAGTTTGGTCAATGCTCGTCCCTACCACAACAGTTTCGCGGGACTCGACAAAGTCGACAGCAGTGTCAGTCTGATTCAGCGTGGAGCCAATTTGCAAACGGTCGAGCTGGAAAATATCATTAGTAGCAGCCAGGGAATCAACGGTGTTGTACTGGATTTCGACAATCTGGAAAATCTGAACGACATTACTTTGGAGTATAAGTGGAGTCCAGAAAATGTGTTTGCCGATCCTATCGGAACCTGGGGTAACGCGATTGCCCCTGAGTCGTCAACGTTGCAATCCAACGCTGGACAGGCTGGCAGCGATCGGGTTCTGCTGACCTGGGCCAACGGTGCGATCGCAAACCGCTACTTGTGCATCCGAGTCATCTACAACGGAAACACGATTGCCGAATTGTACCTCGGCCACCTGCGAGGAGAAATGACCGGCGCTTCTGGCGGCAAATTCACGATTCTGGTCGGTGACATTCTGGCGGTTCGCCAAGAATTGACTTTTCCCAAAGATGCCACAGGACGCAATGACGTGGACAAGTCGGGTACGATCTTAGCTCAAGACATTTTGGACACGCGTTCCAACTTAGCCAAAGAGTTGACCCAGTTGACGGTTCCTGCCAATTAGTCGATTTGGTCGGACATTCGTGTTGATTGAGCGGGTTAACGGCGTTCCGTTAGCCCGCTCCAACTAACCTTTGGATCAGGTTAGAATAAAGAAGCTTGCGAGCAATTGCAAGAAGCGCAACCGTCCGAAGCTGAGTTTCAAGAGGAAAACTTTCCAAGTGACCAGTCATTTCAATCGTGAATATCTGTTGTTGCAGGAACGCCTGCTGACTTTGTTTGGTGTTGTTGAGCAGATGATCAACGATGCAACGCGAGCGCTTTGTAATCGTGAGACCGAGCGAGTGGCGAACGTCAAGGCTAGGGATCGTCGAGTCAATAATGAAGAAGTCTTGATTGAAGAAGAGTGCCTAAAGATTCTGGCCTTGTATCAGCCGGCTGCTGCAGCTCTGCGACAGATAACGGCCATTCTGAAAGTCAATGCAGACTTGGAACGCATCGCCGACCTGGCTGGAAACATTGCCGAACGAGCGATAGGTCTGCAGGATTATCCCTATTTTCCGGTACCCGATCAGTTGCCAATGTTAGCTCGTGAGGCGACCGAGATGGTGCGCAAAGCTCTAAATGCTTTTGTGGACCAGAATTTGAAACTAGCCAAACAGGTTATTTTGGACGATGTTTCGGTGGATCGGCTGAATCGCGAGATCATCACCGATCTGAAGAAGATCATGGTGACCGATCGCGATTTTGTCGAACCGGCGCTTAATTGCTTTTCGGCTTCCAAGCACTTTGAGCGGATTGCCGATCATGCCGAAAATATTGCGGAAGATGTAATCTATATGATCAGCGGCGAAATCATTCGTCATAGGCACGGTCGGTTTAGCGTCGAGGTGGATCAAGATGTCGCGCCCTAAGATTTTGATTGTCGAGGATGATCGGTCGATTGCCGATGTATTGGCCTACAATCTACAGGAATTGGGATACGAAGTTCTTTGTGCCTACAACGGTCTTGAGGGGCTTGAGAAGGCAAAATTGAACCAACCCGACGTTGTAGTCTTGGATGTTATGTTGCCCGGCATCGACGGACTTGAGGTTTGTCGCCGGATTCGGGCCACTGCTGAAACTCAAAATACCAAAATTCTTATGCTAACCGCCAAGTCCGAGGAGGGGGACCAATTGGTTGGCTTTAGCGTGGGTGCAGACGATTATGTCATCAAGCCGTTTAGCGTTCGCATTCTGATGGAACGAGTCAAGGCACTGCATCGTCGCGTCAGTCAAGAGAGTACCGGAAGTGATGCAAGTTTGGTCTCGTGTGGAGACATAAGCGTCGATCGTATCAAGCACCGAGTCACTATGGATGGCGAGCCTGTTGAGTTGACAGCTTCGGAATTCAGATTGCTAGATAGTCTGATTCGGCATCCTGGCCGAGTCTTTGACCGTCAGGAGTTGATCGAATTGGCCCTGGGAGCTGACACGTTAGTTTTAGAGCGAACGATCGACGTGCATATCCGCTCGATTCGGAAAAAGTTAGGGCGACTGGCGGACCGAATCGAAACGGTTCGAGGTGTAGGCTATCGTTTTTTTGAACCGTCTGAATAGACGGATGTTTCTTTTGGGCTAATTAACTGTGCGTAAATAAATTTCTGAACATGTCATCAGCCGGAGTGCGCTAGCACACGGTTTTTGTGGCAACCGTGTGCTTACGCACTCCGTCTGTTTTGGCAGCTTATCTGCGAGCGGTTCTTCACCGGTTAAACAAGCCATTAATTAAGTGGTCTGATAATGCGGTCCGGTCGCCGAAGGTTTCATATCCTCTTGGCAGCAGGATTTTGAATCAGCGACCGCAGTTATCGAGGCTTCCGATAATTCTCCGTCCGATTTTGCATCGTGCATCAACCGATCCAGAACTCCATTCACAAACTGACCTGAATTCCGGTCGCCGTATTGCTTGGCCAACTGAATCGCCTCGTTGATGACAACTGGGCCAGGCGTATCGGTCATCAGAATTTCATAGGCGGCAAGTCTTAAAATATTTCGATCGATTGCAGACATTCTGCGCACGGACCAGTTGGCTGCTTTGGTAGTTAGGGCGGCGTCGATCTGCTTGCGATGTTGTCTAATTTTGGAAAGTAAGTCGCGAGCAAACAATATCAGAGCGTTATGGCCAAGCAGACGTGAGACCAGAAATTGATCCGCAACTTGACGATCCTGTTCCTTGTTCAGATCGTCCTCGTACAAAAGCTGCAAAACAATTTCGCGGGCTCGGTGGCGTGTCGTCATGGATAGCTCGGTTGGCAGGTCATGGAATGAAGAATTTTATGAATCAGACATGGTAACCAGAATTGTCAGTTCGTCCAGAGCGAAAAAGCGATCGATATCCAGGGGCTAAGCTTGTGAGGCCGATGTTTGAATTTCCAGCGGCAGCATTGCCAAAACGGCTTGAGCGGTTTCCTGGCCTTTGTTGCCAACGTTTCCTCCCGCACGGTGGATGGCTTGTTCCATCGAATTGCAGGTCAACAGGCCAAATCCAATCGGCTTTCCCGTTAGCATCATTAGATCCATCAGAGCGCAGCTAACAGCGCGATTAATATGCTGATCGTGCGATGTTTCTCCACGGATCACGGCACCCAAGGTCACCACGCCCAGAATTTCTGGTCGGGAAGCTAGCCGTTTCGCGGCCAGGGGCAGTTCCCAAGCTCCTGGCACCTCTGAAACACAAACGCGGTCGCGACCAAAGCCGGCGTCTTGCAGCGTCTGCAGAGCGCCTTCCAAAAGGCGTCGAGTGATATTGGCGTTATAGGTAGATACGGCCACGCCCATCCTGCTGGCGATTTGTGAATCGATCATCGTTTTAGGTCCTTAGGCTGAGGAGAAATTCTGTATTGGACTTGGTTTTCTTCAATCGTTCTACCAATCTTTCCATAGCATCCACAGGGCTTAATTCGGCCAGCGTGCGTCGAAGCGAAGTGACTCGACGGTGTTCGTCTGATTCCATCAGAATTTCGTCGCGCCGCGTGGCGGTAGAACTGATGTCGATGGCGGGCCATATACGTCGGTCGACCAGGCTGCGATCCAAAACGATCTCCAAATTACCAGTGCCTTTGAATTCCTCGAAGATCACTTCATCCATCCGACTGCCGGTATCTACCAGAGCGGTAGCGACAATCGTTAGCGAACCGCCTTCTTCGACCTTGCGAGCCGAGCCAAAGAAAGCTTTTGGCCGTTGTAACGCATTTGCGTCCAAGCCGCCAGAGAGCAATTTGCCGCTGGGAATGCACTCGCTGTTCCAGGCTCGGGCAAAACGGGTGATGCTGTCTAGAAAAATTACGACATCCACACCAAATTCTACCAGACGTTTAGCTTTCTCCAGCGCTAGGGATGCGATATGAGTATGTCGTGCTGCCTGTTCGTCAAAAGTACTGCTGATCACTTCGCACTGTGGGCCGCGAACTTCGCGCTGCATGTCCGTTACCTCTTCCGGACGTTCGTCGATCAACAGCATGATGACAAACGCGTTAGGGTAATTTTTCAATACGGCCCGCGCCATCTTTTGCATCAGCAACGTCTTGCCTGCACGTGGTGGACTGACGATTAAGCCCCGTTGTCCAAAACCAATGGGTGCTACCAAATCGATGACTCGCGTTTCCAATGTATCGGCCGACGTCTCCAGGATCATCCTTTGGTTCGGGTGCAGCGGTGTCAGTTCTTCAAATCCTCGTCGACCAACACGGTGTTCGGGGTCGTGGTAGTTGATCGCTTCGACTCGCAGCAGAGCAAAATAGCGTTCATTTTCCTTGGGAGGTCGGATCTGTCCTGCTACGGTTGATCCGGTTTGCAAGCCAAAGCGCCGAATTTGACTTGGGGACACATAGATATCATCGGGACATGATATGTACTGGTTTCGAGAACTGCGAAGGAATCCAAAGCCGCTGGGCAGAATCTCCAGAGTCCCCTCGCCAACCATCAATCCGTAGTTTTTGAGTCGGGATTTAAGGATTTGGATAATCAACTCGCGAC
>DAIRSD010000225.1:0-7444 GCA_036804625.1 Aureliella sp.
ATTCGGTTGAGATATTACTTTTTGTACGATTCTGCCGGAGGGAAGTTGCTTCAGTTAGCCATTTTTCTGTAACTTTCCCCAATAATGGGGGGCTGTGGCCGGTCCCGGGTAAGCCCGCTTGGGAAAAGATCTGGGGCTTAGCCCTTGCCGCGGCCAGTCGATGTGCTGGGAAGTATTCGAAGCTTGCCTGTTAATTTCCAGTTACTTGACGCAGTGGCCACTACTGCGGATACTCTTTGCCTTCGATTCTGACGCTGGCCTACGGAAAAATGTTCGTATGTGCTGGTTTGGAATGTGCGTCCTAGGACTCAGTCTACACCCGTATTTGGGAGAACCTCGTGCCAGCAGCCTCCGTAATCGGCCTTCAGTGGGGCGATGAAGCCAAGGGCAAGTTAGTCGATTTGTTGGCCCCCAAGCATGATTGTGTCGTGCGATATCAGGGGGGAGCCAACGCTGGACACACGGTCGTCAGTGGATCGCAGGTCTACAAACTGCACCACGTGCCTAGCGGGATTTTGCATCCTCAGGTCCACAATTTCATCACGCCGGGCGTGGTCATCGAGCCCAATACGCTACTGCGCGAGTTGCGTGATCTTGAGAATCGCGGATTGCAGCCTTCCAAGAATTTGATGATCAGCCAGCGAGCGCATCTGGTGATGCCTTGGCACTTGGCCGAGGACAAACTGTTCAATAGTCGCTCGGTCCAGGGGGAAAGCATTGGAACAACGCTGCGCGGCATTGGGCCCTGCTACCGCGACAAGGTGGGACGCAATTTCGCTGTCCGCGCGATCGATTTGTTACAAGGCGACCTGCCCAAGCGGATTTCGGCGATCGCTGAAACCAAACAGGAATGGTTGCGAGCCATGGGCTCCGACGACATTGCCAGTCAGCTTGTGGCAGATCAGATCATCGATCAGGCTCAGCAGTGGGCTGGTTCACTGGGCCCCATGATCGGCGACACCACCTCTGAACTTTTGGACCGGCTAGATGCTGGTCAGCGGCTGTTGATGGAAGGCGCTCAGGGTTCGCTTCTGGACATCGATCACGGCACCTATCCGTTTGTCACCAGCAGCAATTCTAGTGGAGTGGGCATTTCGGCCGGCTCCGGCGTTCCAGCGCGCTGGATACGTCGAGTGATTGGAGTGGCTAAAGCTTATTCAACCCGAGTTGGCGGTGGACCGTTTCCCACAGAACTTCACTGCGAGACCGGAGAGAAGATACGAAAGTTGGGCAACGAGTATGGTACGACCACCGGGCGTCCACGTCGCTGTGGTTGGTTTGATGCCGTGGCCGTGCGATACACGGCACGCCTGAGTGGCGTTGATACGCTGGCGATGATGATGATGGACGTGCTGGGGCATTTCGATCAAATACAGGTCTGCGTGGCCTACGAAATTGATGGTCAGACGGTGGACCGTTTTCCTAGCGATGCCGAAGACTTGCGACGAGCCAAGCCGATCTGGGAAACGTTGCCAGGTTGGAATCGCGACGTAACCGGGGTTCGACGAATGGAGGATCTGCCGGACCAAGCGGTGGCCTACTTAAATCGTATTGGACAGTTGATCGGAGTTCCGGTCGGAATCGTCTCCGTTGGACCGGATCGCGAGCAGACGATATTCTTAGATATGCAGCAGTTGATGAATTACTAGGGGCCTAGCCCGGCTATTGAAATTCGTAAAGTTGACCTAACTACCAATGCTGAGTCCATAAGCCGTGACAAAAACAGAACCGGTTTACGAAGAGCCAGATGTGCCCATCCAGGCCCGGCCCAAGCATATTGCGATCATCATGGATGGTAATGGCCGCTGGGCGCAGCAGCGCAACCTGTCGAGATCGGAAGGACATCTGCATGGCGTGGAAACGGTTGGTCGAGTGATGGAAGCTTGCCGCGACTGGGGCATTCAGGTTCTGTCGCTTTTCTGCTTTAGTAGCGAGTACTGGATAAGACCCGAAGCGGAATTGGACTTCCTGATGGACCTGCTGACTCGCTACCTGATCGACGAGCGACAGCGATTGATTGAGAATAACTTGCGGGTTCGCATCATCGGTCAGCGAAGTGGTTTGCCTAGCAAGGTTCTAGACGAAATCGATCGCACGCTTCAGGTCTGTCAGACTCACAGCGGAATGACGTTGTGTCTGGCGATCAACTACGGAAGCCGCGCTGAACTGGTAGGTGCGATTCGCAATATTGCATCCAAGGTCCAGCAAGGAGAATTGCTGGCTGATCAAATCGACGAAGCTCTTGTCAGTTCGCAACTGACTACGTCGGGCCTGCCTGATCCCGACCTTTTGATACGCACCAGCGGCGAAATGCGCATCAGCAATTTTCTGCTTTGGCAGATTAGTTACAGCGAGTTCTGGGTTACACCCACATTGTGGCCGGACTTTGATCGTGGGGACTTGTTGGAAGCGATTCGGCAGTACGCGAATCGCGATCGTCGCTTTGGTGGGCTAAAGCCCGCCGGGAGTTCTTAATTGCTGCGCAATCGTCTACTATCGGCAGCTATTTTGATTAGCACCTCTCTAATTTTTGTCGCTCTGGATGTTTGGGCTGGCAACTTGGGGCACCCCGGATTGTGGTTGCTACCGCTTGGGTTTTATCTGATCTTTGGCAGCGCCTACGAATGCACTGTGATGGTCAAGGCCAGTCCGATTGGCTCGATTACGTTTCCAGCGTTAATGGGGTGTCTACTGGTGATGCTGGCTGCCTGTGTGCCTATGTTGTTGCCTCAGCCCGCACAGGGTCAGTCGCTACCATCGGCGCTAGGTCACTGGGGTTGGCCGTTAGCCGGTGCCGCACTGGCAATCGTAGGAAGCTTTGTATGTTACTTTCCGAAGTTTGAAGCGGGAACGATGCACTTTCAGCGCGCTGTGCTGTCGGGTTGGTTGGCCTGCTATTTTGGAGTCTGCTTTGCATTTATCATTGCGCTGCGAATGTTAGGGCCGGACAACTGGGGATTGTTTGTACTAATGGGAATCGTTCTAGTAACCAAGGTAGCCGATTCCGGTGCTTACTTCGCGGGAAGATCGTTGGGCCGTAACAAGCTATGCCCCCGAGTCAGCCCGAACAAAACGGTGGAAGGTCTTGTCGGGGGTGTACTGGCTGCCTGCTTGGCAGCTTGGCTGTACTTTGCCCTTTTGGCTCCCAGCCTGTTCGGTCAGGATCAAGTGGGTATTGCCGCACAGGTTTGGCTGGGTTCGTTGCTGTTGGGTGGCGGGCTGACACTGGCCGGCGTGGCAGGAGACCTAATGCAGTCATTGATTAAACGGCAGATGGGTGTCAAAGACAGCGGACAACTCTTGCCAGGTATGGGTGGATTATGGGATGTTACCGAGTCATTGCTGACAGCCGGAGTGGGCGGAAATCTGATCATTGCAGCCGGTGTCGTTACTGGGCCAATCTCATGAGAGTTTCGGCCGACCAGCTAGCGTGATTTCAGCACGAATCGATGGAAAGATGTTCAGCATGCCTAGAAAGTCGGACAATGTCGGAAGCCAATATTAACTTGACCGATCCCAACGCCGTGCTTAGTCTTTTTGGCCCGCAGGATCGCTATCTGAAGTTGATACGCAATCACTTGGGTGTAGCGATTACGCATCGCGATGGCAAGCTGAAGGTGGTCGGACCCGAGGAATCAGTGCGGCAAGCGACGACTCTACTGGAGAACCTTCATCGTCGAGCGCAGGCTACAGGCGAATTGACCTATCAGGATGTCGAGGGCGCGTTGGAGGGACTGGGTGTGAAGGGCTTACCCGATGCCACCGCCCTACCGCTGACCCATCGAGCGGTTGAGGTGAATGTGCCGCAAATGCAGCGTCGCATCAAGCCGAAGACGGCTGGGCAAGCCGAGTACATTCAGGCGATCCGAGCCAGCGACTTGGTGTTCTGTCGTGGCCCGGCGGGTTGCGGAAAAACCTACCTGGCGGTGGCTCTGGCTGTCGAAGCCCTTAAAAGCCGTACATGCAGCAAAATTGTATTAGTCCGACCAGCCGTTGAAGCTGGCGAGAGCTTAGGCTTCTTACCAGGCGATTTACAGGCGAAACTGAACCCTTATTTGCGTCCGTTGCTAGATGGGCTTAACGAGATGCTAGACTTTGACCAAGTCAAGTATCTGATGGAACACGATGTCATCGAGGTGATCCCGCTGGCCTACATGCGCGGGCGAACCTTAAATTCGGCGTTCATCATATTAGATGAAGCTCAAAACACGACCTCCGCCCAAATGAAGATGTTTTTGACACGCATGGGCGAGGGGTCCAAGATGGTCGTCTCGGGTGATGTGACCCAAGTGGACCTGCCCAGTGGTGTGACCAGCGGTCTGAGGGATGCTTGGCAGCGACTGCGCGGATTGAGTAGAATTAGTTTTGTCTCACTCGGTTCCGGTGACATTGTTCGTCATCGGCTAGTTCAGCAGATCGTAGATCGTTACGAATCGCGAGAAGCTGCTGGTGAGAGTTGGAATCAGTTGGAGGATAGCGAGCCGGACTCGCAACATTAAGCCCTATGGCATCATCCAGTCCAGTGCGGACTCGCAGTGAACGAGTCGCTTCGTTGCAGCTTGAGCCCAGCGCTCTGAGGCGTCAATTAGCCAAACTAATGACAGGTCGTTCGGCGTTGCAAATGCTGATCGCCGCAATTTCAGTGGTCATCCTAGTTATCGGGTTGGAAGGCTGGCAGCCCCCGTTTGCCTATCGCGAAGGTCAGATTCCGCAGCGCGACATTGTAGCTCGAGTGGCCTTTGAACTGGTCGACAGTCAGCAGACCAAGCTTCTGCGCGACCAACGTCGACGCGATACGCTGTGCATCTATGAAAACCGACCTCAGGTAATCAGGCAGCAATTGCGCAGTGCGCTCAAGGAGCAGTTTCTGTCTCTACTGGGGGCCAAGCAGCTTAGTGAGTTAACAGCAGATCAAAAAAGCGGTCTAGAAAAATTGGTAAAGGTTACTGGCTCCGACGTGCCGCCGCTGCCGACTGATGCCGCTTTGCAGCATATTCGTGCCTTGTTAAGCGACCAGGATCAACTGAACAAATTTGAGAGCGTTCTGCAAAACATTTTGAACCCATTGGCCGAAGCCGGAGTGCTGAAGGCCCTGGGCCATGATAGCAGTCAAGGCAGTCAGCGCTCGATTATGGTCTTTGCCGGGGACACCCCGTCTGATCAAGTCTTTGTCGATGTAAGTGCTGTGCGCTATGCGGAGATCGTCACCAAATTGCCAGGCACGGTGAACGAAATTTTCCAACGGGAGTTCGCTTCGCCTGACGCCCTGATCGTGGCACGTATGGTAGCGGGCTATCTGGTTCGAGAGTTGCCTGAGTCGCTGACTTATCGAAATGATTTAAGCGAAAAGGAACGAAGTAAGGCCGAAGCTGCGGTGACCGATGCGACCGTGTCCTACTTTCCCAATGTGAGTCGTCTGGTGACAGCCGGACAACCGATTTCGCGTGTGACACATTTGCCGCTTCTACGAGCCGAGTACGAAGCCTGGGTTCGTGAAATGGGAACCGGGGCGATTCTAGCTAGGCTTACCGCTTTCCTTGGCATGATACTGGCACTGTACGCTTTTTGCGGAGCCTATATCTACTACTTGCATGATGCCAAACTGCTCAAGCAGTGGCTGGCGCTGTTGCGACTTCTGGGGTTGGTGGTCTTTACTTGCCTGGCCTGCCGATTTGTAGCACCTGATCCGTTGCGAGCTGAAATCTTACCGATCTCGGTGGCCGCAATAGTCATGACGATCACCTTTGGTAGACAGCTTACCATTTTGGTAACGTCGTGTTTGGCTCTGTGTGGGACGCTTTCGCTGGGATTAAACCTTGTGGAATTTGTCACGCTTTGTGCCGCCAGTTGTGCGACCGCCTTGCTGGTAGGTCGCATTCGAACTCGTTCGCGACTGATCTACGTCGGCTTGGCCTCGGGAGCCATCGTGGCGCTAACTCACATCGGGGCGGATACGATCGTTGGTCGAGCGGTACCCGCAGTATTGGAAAGCGATGCACTGGCTGCCACCGGTGGCTGGTGGCACTACCTGTCGTGGTTACTGGGTGAATCGCTGCGAGTGGGTGTGTTTGCCGTTCTGGCAGCGGCTCTGGTAGCGGGTGCTTTGCCTATTATCGAGAAGATTTTTGGAGTTCAAACCGATTTGAGTCTACTGGAACTGGGAGACGCCAGCCATCCTTTGTTGCGCCAGTTGGCTCAGCGGGCTCCTGGGACTTACAACCATTCGATCAACGTCGCAGCTATTGCGGAAGCCGCAGCAGACACCATCGGTGCCCACGGACTGTTAACTCGCGTAGGTGCCTACTTTCACGACATCGGCAAGATGTTCAAGCCGAACTATTTCGTGGAGAATCAAGATGCCAATGACAACTGTCACGATGCGTTGCAGCCCGCGATGAGCACTTTGGTGATTATTGCTCACGTCAAAGACGGGGCCGACTTGGCCAGACAGCACCATCTGCCAAAACGCATCGTCGATTTTATTGAACAGCATCACGGTACCACCTTAGTCGAGTATTTCTTTCGCGAAGCATCCAAACGCAGTCAAGAGGCAGCGAACAAAGAGGAGGTTTCTGAAACGGCTTTTCGTTACCCAGGGCCAAAGCCACAAACCCGCGAAGCGGCCGTACTGATGCTGGCAGATTCGGTGGAAAGCGCCAGCCGAACGCTGGTCGAGCCCAATGCTGCCCGTCTGCAGTCTTTGGTTGACAAGATCGCTATGAAGAAATTATTAGATGGACAGTTTGACGAGTGTGGATTAACACTGCAGCAATTGGAGCAAGTAAAAAGTTCATTGGTCAAGTCGTTAACCGCAATTTACCACGGTCGCGTCAAGTAATAAGGCCAGGCACCGGCATAAAGCCTTCTTCACCGCTGTTTAAGAGGAATTCGCTGAATGCCTGAAATCGATTTAGACATCGTATTTCACATCGATCATTTAAACGAAGCTCAGCAGTCCGATCAAAACGAGCGATTTGAAGCAGCGGCTAAATGGGTGGCCCAGAGATTTCATCTGCAGCGACTGACCGTCAGCATCTCCATCGTCGATGATCCTACCATTCATCGGCTCAACCGAGATCATCTCCAACACGACTGGCCGACCGATGTGATCAGTTTTGTCTTCCAGTCAGGTGCAGTAACTGAGGGCGAAATCATTGCCAGTTGGGATACCGCCCAGCGGCTCAGTCAAGCAGCGGGCTGGAGACCAGGCGACGAACTACTGCTTTACATTCTGCATGGGCTATTGCACTTGGCAGGTCTGGATGATGTGGAACCGGAGCAACAGCAAGTGATTCGCTGTGTGGAAAACGAGTATCTCAACTATGCCAAAGTCCCAGGTGCCCAAAATTATCTGGCTCGCTTCAACGACGTCTCTTACTGAGAATCAGTGCTCGCCCTGTCGCCCGAACATCTCTTGGACGCGGCGACGAAACTCAACGGACGC
>DAIRSD010000226.1:0-7368 GCA_036804625.1 Aureliella sp.
GGAGCCGCTGAATCGACGCCCTTAGGTCCAGATGTGGAGTTCTGGCGGGCCACCTTCATTAGAATTTGAAGGTCTCCAAACCCGCTCACTTACCCCTGCGTCTGTAAAGCCATGTCGTCCAGTTCGGATTCTACAAACGCTCAAGCACTTCCAGATGAAAGCCAAGAGATTGCAGATCTGAGAAGCGCCCAAGGTCCGCCAGACGTTTCAGCCTCCGGGTCAGCTCGATTACCGTCGCGTCCCAAAGTGACATCTGGATTTCGTCTGCCGGGCCTTTCCAGATTCCGAGTCAACCGCTGGATTGCGGCCCTGCAAGCGGTCAATCAATTGGAGTCCGAACAGCGGAAATTGTCCGACTCCCAAATGCGGAAAGCCAGCTTGGCTCTGCGCTATCGGGCGATGAGCGGCGAGAAGCTTTCCGATCTACTGCCAGAAGCCTTTGCACTGGTTCGAGAAGCGGGTCGTCGCACGATGCGAATGAGGCACTTTGACGTGCAGATCATCGGCGGGGCAGCCCTGTACGATGGCTGCATCACCGAGATGCAAACGGTGGAAGGCAAGACGCTGACCGCCACCCTTCCGCTGTACTTGCACTCGTTGGTTGGTAAGGGTGCCCATTTGGCGACAGTCAACGACTATCTGGCACAGCGTGATGCCCAGTGGATGGAGCCAATCTACAAGCTTCTGGGCGTTACCGTGGGAATCGTCTTGACAGAGAACAGTCAGGACCAGCGGCGCCAGGCATACGGATCCGACATCACCTATGGAACTGCCAAAGAGTTTGGATTCGACTTCTTGCGCGATCGGCTACTACTGCGGGCTCAAGGCAGAATTCTAAGCGACTTTTTGGGCGAAGGAAGCTCCGAGCGCTGGACCAGTCGTGGCGACGAACCGGTGCAACGCAATCTACATTTTGCACTGGTCGATGAAGCGGACAGCATCCTGATCGACGAGGCTCGTACGCCCCTGATCATCGGTTCGCTGGGCGACGAAGCACGAGATACGGTGATCGCCACGTTTCGCTGGGCCGCAGAACATGCTGACAAGTTCGATCGCGACCAGCACTGGATGATGGAAGACGATAAGCGAAAAGTCGAATTGACGGCGATGGGCCGCGCACTGGTGCGCAGCCTGCCGCGCGACGAATTGACCTTGGGCGTTCCACTGATCGACCTGTACGAGTACACCGAACGAGCCATCAAAGTCCTGCATGAATTCCACCTGGATCGTCAGTATGTGGTTCACGAAGGGGAAATCGTTATCGTGGATGAATTCACAGGGCGTCTAGCCGAAGGCCGCAAATGGCGAGATGGAATTCACCAAGCCATGGAAGCCAAAGAGAAAATTGAAGTTACCGTCCCCACCGGTCAAGCCGCCAGAATCACGGTTCAGGACCTATTCCATCGTTACAAGTGCATTGCAGGCATGACAGGAACGGCGGCCACTAGTGCGCGCGAGCTGACCAAAATCTACAAAACACCAGTTGTTTTGGTGCCCACGAACCGGCCCCCCCAACGCCAGCGATTGGCGGACCGAGTCTACGGAAGCATGATGGAAAAGTTTCAGGCCATCGTGGAAGAAATCGTACAGTTGAACAGTCAGGGTCGACCGGTGCTGGTGGGCACTCGATCGATCGACAAGTCGCTGATTCTTTCCCAATTACTGACTCAGGCCGGCATCGAACATCAAGTGCTGAACGCAAACCATGTGGCGGAAGAAGCTGAAATTGTGGCTCGGGCCGGCTTGAAGGGCAAGGTCACCGTAGCCACGAATATGGCAGGCCGTGGCACCGACGTTAAAATCGCTGACGATGTGCGAACCCTGGGTGGCATGCATGTGATTTGTACCGAATTGCATGATGCGGCAAGAATCGATCGGCAGTTGATTGGCCGATGTGGACGCCAAGGCGATCCGGGTTCCTTCCGTCAATATTTGTCACTAGACGATGACATCTTACGCAATGGGTTGGGCTTCAAACGCTACGAGGCGCTCAAACGCAAAGGTTCCGGGCAAGGTGGTCAATTTGATTCGCTATCGAGCGTTTTCCGTCGCGCTCAGCGAAAGGTCGAGCGGAAACATTTTCGCGATCGCATGATGTTGCTGCATCACGAACAGGAACGTTCCAAGATGCAGCGCGAAGTCGGACAAGATCCCTACCTGGACACTGCTGAATAGACACTCTTGGAGCAACCCGTTGATGACTGGCCGATCTACCGCCAAAGAAACCTCTCAGCCCGGGGACAGTCCTGTCGAGAAACGTCCCACGCTGGCAATGCGATCCGTGGAGCTATACACGGATGGCGCGTGCAGCGGAAATCCTGGTCCGGGTGGCTGGGCATTTATTCTACGTGATGTCCAGACGCAAAAAGAACTGGAAGGCAGTGGTGGAGAGCGCGAGAGCACCAACAATCGCATGGAACTGATGGCGGTCATCTGCGGGCTAAAGGCTCTCAAACGACCGTGCCGCGTTAGTTTGTACTCAGATAGCAAATATGTCTTGCAGGGGCTCCAGGAGTGGATCAAGGGTTGGAAGAAAAGCGGCTGGAAGCGGAAAGACGGCAGTCGCTTGGTTCCGGTCAAGAATGCCGAGCTGTGGCAGGAACTGGACGGTCTGGTGAAGTTGCACCGGATGAGTTTCCATCACGTGCGTGGCCATCAAGGACATCCCGAAAACGAGCGCTGCGATGAAATGGCCGTGGCCGCCAGCCAAGAATACCGCTAGACCATTGCCAATAGAATCGACCACGATGCAAACACCGATTGACCTTCCAGGAATCAAACTTTTTAGCCTCGAAGGTCGCACTGCAATAGTGACAGGCGGTTCGAAAGGATTGGGCTTGGCGATGGCCGCTGGCTTGGCATCGGCCGGAGCGCGGGTCATGCTGGTCAGTCGTCAAGGCGAGCAAGCCATTGATGCGGCGATGGACTTGATGGATCACTACGGCCTGGATGCTTTTGGATACGCCTGTGATGTGACCGATTTGGAATCTGTTCAACGGATGATCCAAGCGGCTTGGGTCAGGTGGCGTCGTATCGACATTCTGATCAATAGCGCGGGCATCAACATTCGTGGCCCCATCGATCAATTGACTGCCAGTCAATTCGACCAAGTCATGGCGACCAATGTTCGGGGAACATGGAATACCTGTCGATCGGTGTTAAGCGTGATGAAGCCTGCTGGCTACGGCAGGATCATCAATTTGGCGAGTGCTCTAGGAGTGGTGGGACTTGCCGATCGAACGCCGTATTCCAGCAGCAAAGGAGCGGTGGTTCAGATGACACGCACCTTAGCGCTGGAACTTGCGGGCCAAGGCATCACTTGCAACGCTTTGTGTCCAGGGCCCTTTCTGACCGAGATGAATCAACCGATCGCCGACACTCCCGATGGTATCAAGTTGGTTCAAGGCTGCGTTGCCATGAAACGCTGGGGCGAGCTACAGGAAATACAGGGGGCTGCGATTTATCTAGCCAGTGAAGCTGGCAGCTACACAACAGGCAGCATGTTCATGGTTGATGGCGGCTGGACCGCACAATGATCTAGCCCCTGCTATTTCTTCTTTGCCGCTTCCGCCGGCACGTCAAAATCGACCTCACTGTGCTCCGAAGGTAGATCTTGATTGAACGTATAGGGGGGAAAAAGCAGATCAGGCATTACAACCTCGCCTCCCTTAACTAGGCTAGTATCCATTTTGGCGTTATGAGCCACAATGCGAATGACATGGGGACCGCCTACGGTGGACATGCCGTCTTCACCACGAGTGCTGTACTGGCCATCCAGAATCTTGGCTCTTCCAGGCTGGCCCATATTTCCCTTGCTGCCGTCGGGTTCAAAGATGATGTAGCCCTCAGGGATCTCCTTGCCCTTGAAGGTAGCCTTCCCCGAGAGATGATACGCCTTTCCGCCCCCGCAACCCGAAAGCAGCCCGGCAACAAAAAGCACAAGACAACAGCACCCTTTAGTACACATCCAAAGACGCATCACTTATCCCCTTTTCGCTCTGCAATCATTCTACGTTCATGACTTCGCCACCGTTGCGGCTGGCCGCAGCCCGATAAACATTCATATCGATGGCATTGGAAATGAAGTGTATAGACCCGTCGGCACGAGCGAACTGGCTACCACCTGAATGCGTGCTGCCTAGGGAAGCATCATTCCATGGCGAAGAGATCTTTGAATTCAAGGGGTTTGTGACATTCTTTGAAGTATACAAAAGAGTACCATTAGAGTCTCCCCACCACCCACGAGTCCAAGGACGCCAAAACTGGTAGCCTTGCCATGAAAATTCTCCTAACATCAAAGTATTGGATGTTCCATCAGTAATTCCTGACATCGTGTTATTACCGGGAATGTTCTGCTGCAAAGTGCTTGGCGGAGTCGCCTTCCTTGCTGCCACACCAAAAGCACCCTGCGTAGCGACAACCCCATAAACCGCGTTGGGATTGGGTAAAGTCTGGTACTGTTGGTTGGTAATCGTGTTGGTTCCAGTAGGTCCCAGTATTGCGTGATAGTGCAACGTACGGACGTCATTTTCCTGAATTTCAAATGGACCTTCCTCAGACGTATATTTGGAGAAGAGCGAATCTCCCGGTGCGCTGGGGCATTGATACGACGGAATCACGACTCCTTTCACGATAGGAGTCTGAACTCGCCAATTGCCTTTTGTAGTCAGTTTCAATTGGTTGAACAACGTGCTTTGCTCCATGAACGGCAGAATCATGACCGCCCAGGACATTTGATTAAAGTCGATGCCAGAAGGTGGTAAAGTCTTATAAGTACTCTCGTAATTGTGAAGGGCCAAAGCATTTTGTTTGAGATTATTGGAACAGGACATTCTACGCGCCGCCTCCCGTGCCGCTTGAAACGCTGGCAGCAACAGTCCGCCCAGAATGCCTATAATGGCGATAACCACCAAAAGTTCCACCAGCGTGAATCCTCGCCTGGTGAAGGTATTTCGAATCATGACTTATTCTCCCAAAGACAGGAATGATGAAGCGGGAGCCTCGGCCAGAAAACGATCAAAACACTTGCCAATTGGCTGCCCCAAATTGCAACTCGCCATTATAGGTGGTAGGCACTTTGCGTCAACGTGTTCCTTTAAAATGGATCAGCAAGTCCACTTTCAGCCACATTTACTCACGTTCAACAACCCAGATGAAGGATAGGCAACACCCCGTAGGCCTTCCCGTAGTGGACTTCGCCAGAAGTCCCCTGACAACCGATGAAAAACGTGCCTTCCCGTATTCGTGTTTGCCGGAAGTCCCCAGCCTTCTTGCCGCAGTAGAGAACTCGGGCGAGTAGGGAACTCGGGCGAGTTCCACTACGGGGCCAGCCCAGTTTCTATGGGCAAAACTCGACATAGGTGGAGCGTCAGCGGGCAGGCGTGCCTCGGGTCAGCCTCTACAAGCCGTTCGAACTGGTAAAAACGGAAATACTTGCGAAATTCGCACTTCCGGATTAGATTGTTAAGCTTAGGTAAGATCAGCACCGTTGCTGTCTAGCTTGACCCCAAGTAACCGTTCGTAGATAAGCCGCCGGATCAGTAACTAGTGTATTATCGTCCAATTGGTGCGAGAACCGGGTGCCAACGACTGCGATTTATGACAAGTTAACCGGGTGCCAACGCACACCGGCTGATGAGAGGTTGAATCGGCAGTTTATTTACGATCGGTTCTATCCCGTTTTTTATCTTTTCTGAGGGAGATTTTATGAGACGTTTTTTGTCAGTGATTGCTTTGGCCTGTGTGGCTAGCGCTGGGGCCTCTGGGCAAGCGCAAACTTTGTCGCCAATTACATCCTTTGGTGTTACCGCACCGGGTTGGTTGGCACCCGGAGACCATAGTTCAAATAATGATATAGCCGGAAGCACACTACGCGGTATCGCCTATCACGGCCCTTCCAACCGCCTGTTGCTAGTCGACAGAGCGGCACCCGATGGCCCCACAGTGCGAGTACTTAACGGTGACACAGGTGTTCAGGTTCATACCTTGAAGGAAAAAGCAAATGACGCGGATCCTGACATCATCGTCAATGGTACTTTTTTGATGAGCATGATTGACGTAGACGATGTTGGTAATGTCTACATGTGCAATCTGTCCACGAGCCCCACTTCAAATTTCAAGGTCTATCGATGGAGTTCCGATGCGGTACAGAATTTAACAACTGAAATTCCAACAGTTGCCCATGGCACTGTATCTGGCCGTAATCGAACTGGCGATACTTTTGCAGTGACCGGTTCAGGTGTGAATACAAAGATCGCTGCTGCGGGAGGTAGTAACGCAGCAGATTCAGCTTTTACTCTGTTGACAACAGTCGA
This sequence comes from Aureliella sp., assembly GCA_036804625.1. GTDB lineage: Bacteria > Planctomycetota > Planctomycetia > Pirellulales > Pirellulaceae > Aureliella. The sequence goes on from DAIRSD010000226.1 coordinate 6,315, forward strand.
TGGACTTAATTTCACAGCATCAAACCCTGGGGTTGCCGGCAATGATGTTGGTGCGTTCCGTTTGGGAATCGCCTTCGATGGACTGGGAAGCGTTCTGGGCAAGCAAACCGGATTACCGATTTGGCGCGCTCCCGATGCCGGTGGAGCAGCCGTTTCTAAGAACGTGCAGAACGTGAGCGAAACCGCTATTGGCTACGATCCTGCAACCAAGCTGCTAGGTACTATCCAGTACATCGGTGGAGTAGGCTTTACCAACACGGTACGCCTTTACAAGTGGGACGACTTTAATGTGAACCCGACACTCTTAGACACTGAGAATTTGACTAACTTGGCCAATGCTAATGGCAATGCAACCGGTGCTGTAACTTTTGGCTATGGCCCAGGCGGTACTTTGCGAATGTATGCTCTTAACACCAATAACGGCATTCAAGCCTTTACAGTTCAGATGCCGACACCCAATGCCTCTATTCTCAGCCGATCGGTGGTTCACGGTGGATGGAGCGGTGCTGGTACTGACGTTGATTCGCTGAAGGTGATCCACAAAGCGGATCTGGTGCCGACGCAATTGACACTTTCCAATCTGATCAACACCACTCGAGGTATCAATGGTGTGCAGTTTGTGATCCAAGACTTGGCAGCACCTGGCTCTTTGAGCGCCACCGACTTTGATGTTCAAGTCAGCCCTCTAGGTGCCTTTAACGAAGGGCTCAATCCGCCTTCAGGCTGGGCTCCCGGACCAGCACCTTCGGGTGTGGTTGTCACCGGCACGAATCCCTACACGGTGAATGTTCAGTGGCCGGACAATTCGATCAAGAACCAGTGGCTAAGACTGACCGTGAAAGCGACCGCCAACACCGGACTGGCCAGCCCAGAAGTTTACTACCTGGGCCACTTGCAAGGCGAAGCGACCGGAGGAGATGGTAGCGTGTTTACCGTCCTAGTTGGCGATATTTTGGCTATCCGAGGTCAATTAACTAATGTTGTTATGTCGGAAAGAAATCAAGACCTGGAAAAGACTGGCGTAGTGCAGGTCGCCGACATTCTAGGCTGAAGT
>DAIRSD010000227.1:0-7360 GCA_036804625.1 Aureliella sp.
AGACGCTTGCGCCAACAGATGAAAGTCTCCAAGGTTTACCGTAAGTACCAAGACACCCAACGGAGGCAGCGAACGGTCAGCCTGATCCGCGTCCAAATCTTTCTGTTCCGGAGGCCAAATTGGCGCGCTGATTGCAATCTTCCATGCTCCCGTTGATGTGGAACGAAAAGAAGCGGACAGGCTGATGGTTCGGGTGGGTTGATATCGTTCAGGAGGTTCATCAAACATTCCATCCGTTCTCTCGCCGGTAAAGTAGCTGCGATAAGCAAAATTTTGCCCGACAGGACTGTTAGCAGACTTGCCTTCTTCCGGGTCGGCAAAGACGATGCCCCAATTGACTCCCGAACCTTCATTGACAAAAAGCGAATTGACAAGCGATGCCGCAGGACCTCGACGAACCGCCAAAACGTCGATGCGCCGCTGCAAATACCGCTCCAACTGCAATCGCTCGTCCAATCGCTTCAGCTTTTCTATTTCCCTTGCTCGGTCCACCTGAGTCGATTGCAATGACAGGTCACGACTGGCGGCCTCGCGGCATAAAATCATGTGACTTCGTAACTCTTCTCTTTGGCTCTCGTCTTCCACTACTCGAAATAGATTCACAAGCTCGGCTTCGAGCGTCCGAGCCGCATATTGCGCGGCAAATCGATTGCTCTCCATGGCTCGCTGCACCACGCTTTGCTCCGATTGTTCGACGGCCACGTTGCGACTGCGCGAGGAGAACATGAGCATCAACAGCAACAGCAATACGGGGCCAGCCAAGCCTACCAAATAGAGTGGCCGGCGCGTCCTGGATTGATCTCGGCTGTCCAACGCGACAAGTACCTGCTCTACGTTTTGAAATCGATCGTTCGCGTTGGCACTCAAACAGCGGTCTACAATGTGCGCCAGTTGTTTATCAACGCCGCGACGTTGGTGGTGCAGTCGTGGGCGTCTGGTTTCCTGGATCATCCGGCGATAGGTACTTAATTGCTCAGGTACTGTCTTAGCACTCTTGAGTGACTGGGCCGACTGCTCGCTACGATAAGGCGGCTGGCCTACAAGTAGCCGATATGCGACTGCGCCCAGTGAGTAGACGTCCCAGGTTGCATCAGGAGTCGACTGCAAATCGGCTTGATCCGGCGACATGTAAAACAGTGTCCCCAGCGACGAGGCCTGGTCGCCAGCCAAGCGTGCTTGCCCAAAGTCGGCCAGCCGAGCTTGCCTGGAATGATCCAAGAGTACGTTGGCTGGTTTTAAGTCGCAGTGCAAAATGCCTTTGCCATGTGCGAAGCTTAATCCTTCAGCTATCTCGCGAACCAGTCGGACCACATCTTTGATCGGAATGTCCTGATCCTGCTGCAACCAATCTTCCAGCGAACCATTCTCCATGTACTCCATGACGTAAAATGGCGGCGATTGATCCCAGCCCACCTTCAAGACCTGAACGATATTGCGGCCAGCAGACATCTTGGCAAGCAGTTGGATCTCGCGTCCCAGCGCTTCCAAATTTTGACGGTCGCCATGCAGGAATTGCTTGATGGCTACTGGACGACGAGTATTCAAATCCACTGCCAACCACACTCGACCATAGGCACCTTGCCCCAATAATCGAAGCGGCTGATATCCTGGGATCTCAGGCAACGCACTGGACGGCAAGCTCAATTGCTTGGCGTGTCGCTGGTCATTCGGATTCTGTGGATGAGTCTGGTCGGGGTTCATGAGACAATTTTAGCACGGCATGCCAACTTGTTCGAAGTGGCCCAACCAAGAATCCCACAAGAAAGTAGACGATTCCCGTAGTTTAGTGGCTCAGGCCATTTTCCTTTGGATTCGTACTCCCGCTCGTAATCGTAATCGGATGATGTAAGCTATGCAGCTTCCAGTACTGAGATGTTCTTGAACGTCATCGCCAGCGGAGTCATCTGTCAAACAGATTCGCACCAGTTGGATCTAGAAGTGTCATAATAACCAAATTGCAAAATCTGTTAGGACCCGGATATGCGAAGCTACTTTGCAGCAATCTTCGGAATGTTTCTTGTTGTTTGTTCAATGGCCTCAGGCCAAAACGATGAACCTTTTAAGAAGGTACTGCGTCGCGAAGGCGATGACGGCAGTAAAAGTTATCGCATCCCGGCTTTAACCGTTTCGCCACAGGGAACTCTGGTCGCCTGTTTTGATATTCGTTGGCAGGGCACTCAGGATCTTCCGGCCGACATCGACGTTGGCGTTATGCGAAGTTCCGATGGCGGACAAACGTGGGGCCCGATGATCATTGCCATGGACTACGACCGCCGATTGCCAAATGCTATGGGCAACGGTGTTGGCGATCCGGCTATTGTCGCTGATCGCAGAACGGGGCACCTGTTCATCGCGGCACTTTGGTCTCAAGGCAATAACGGCTGGCACGGATCTGGTCCTGGACTGAGCCCCGAAGAAACCGGCCAATTGGTCCTGTCACGCAGTGTCGACGACGGGCTTACCTGGGATACGCCGCGCAGCATCACTCCTCAAATTAAACAGCCAGCTTGGAAACTGTGCTTTCAGGGGCCAGGAGCCGGTGTGCAACTGGAGGACGGGACACTACTTTTTGCGGCTCAATTTCAAGACCAACTAAGAAAGCCCAGCAGTTGTTTCATTTACAGCCACGATAGCGGTCAGAATTGGCAGATCAGCCCAGCAGCGATTCCCGGCCAACCCCCGACCAGCGAAGCGCAACTGGTGCAGGTGAGTCCAAAAGTTCTTTTGATGACCATGCGCAATGAATCTCGCCAAAAACAGCGACTGTGGTCGTATTGGCGCTGGCAGTCGCAGATTTCTGATGGAACTTGGGACGAACACTGGCAAGATGTAAGAGATCCCGTCTGTATGGCCGGCTTAACGATCCATCCTTCGGGTACTCTGCTGTTGTCCCATAACGACTCCAAGCGCCGCGAAAGACTAACGATTCGTACAAGCCAGGATCAGGGCAAGACATGGTCGCATGGTCGCTTGTTGGATGGTCGTCTCACAGCCTATTCCTGTCTAGCAGTCTTGCCCGACGGAGACATCGGCATACTGTATGAAGTTGGCGACAAGGACTCGGTCGAGACGTTAACGTTTGCCCGCTTCCCGCTCGACTGGGCTCTACAACCCCCGTAGTGGACTTCGCCAGAAGTCCCATTTCCCTCCGTAGTGGATTTCGCCAGAAGTAGATTGTTGCTGGAATTCTGGCAGATCCCACTAAGAAGTTTCCTGTACCAACTTATGTCGATAAGCTCGATGATTATCTCAGACACCGCACAACAACTGGATCAGATCAGCGAATTTTATCTGCGTACTTTGCTGGAAGACGTTGTTCCTTTTTGGTTCCCGCGGTCGATTGATCAAGAGTTTGGCGGTTACCTTCACTGCTTGGATGCCGACGCAGCGCTGGTTGATTCCGATAAATCGGTTTGGGCTCAAGGCAGAATGGCCTGGATGCTTCTGACGATGTATAACAGCGTCGAAGCTCGCCCCGATTGGTTACGCTGGGGACAGTCAGGGATTGATTTTTTGATGCGCCATGGCTTTGACGAAGACAGACACATGTTCTTCCACCTAGCCAGAGATGGACGTCCCATCCGCAAGCGACGCTATGCTTACAGCGAATCGTTTGCTTCCATCGCTTGCGCCGCTCTTTTTCGAGCCACCGGAAACGAACGTTGGCGAGACAAGTCGATCGAATTGTTCGAGCACTTCCTGCGCTGGAATTTCACACCCGGGGTGATGCCCGCCAAGTTCTGCAATACGCGCCCCATGATTTCGATTGGTCCACGGATGATCGCCATCACAACGGCGCAGTCCCTTTGCGACGACCTGGGCACCAGCCATAATTTGCAACAGTGGATTGACCGCTGTATTGATGAAATCGCGACCTTGTTTGTCAAGCATGACCGTCAAGTTGTCATGGAAAACGTTGCCGAAGATGGTACGATCTTGGATCATTTTGACGGCAGGACGATCAACCCTGGTCATGCGATGGAGGCATCGTGGTTTATCTTGGAACAGGCCAGGCTTCGTAACGATTCACAGATTTTGGAATTAGGCACCAAGATGCTTCAGTACAGTTGGCATCGCGGCTGGGATCAAGAATACGGTGGCCTTTTTTACTTTCGCGATGTCGACCACCGACCCGTTCAAGAGTACTGGCATGACATGAAGTTTTGGTGGCCACATAACGAAGCCGTGATCGCAACCTGGATGGCATTCCTGTTGACGGGACAAACTGAATACGCTCAGTGGCATCGCCAAGTTCACAATTGGAGCTACCTCCATTTCAGCGATCCCAAACACGGTGAGTGGTTTGGATACCTGCACCGCGATGGGCGATTATCCAATACGCTTAAGGGCAGTATTTGGAAGAGTTTTTTTCACTATCCTCGTATGTTGTGGAAGTGCTCGCAACTTCGTAAGCAGTTGCAAGCTAGTTCTAGCTCTCCGTAGACTTCTTGATCGAATTGACGCATTTGGGATCGCTCACTTGGGCTCTTCGGGTAGCGGTAGTGTCAGGCTGTAATCCGAAAATCTCAAGTCGGGCTCGGGATAGTCGGTACTGATCAATTGCGCACCGCTGGCGATTGCACGATCACGTCGATGCGTGTCATTCTTGCGAGCTTCCACGGTACCAACATCGGCCCTAGTTCTCACTAGGAACCCGGCTTTCACCAAAGCGGAGATCTGATCGAATGATCCAACCGCGTCGTTCAGCTTCATCCAGGCAGCAGCGGGATGCTCACGCGGCACGCTGACAAACAGCAGTCGGTCTTGAAGGATCGGGCTTTGGCTTAGATACAAATCTTTTTCAGCACCTTCATTATCCAATAGAAAAGCCACCTTGCCTCGCTGGCTGTCTACGCTGGGCCACCCGCGTCCTTCCACCGCCCCACGAAGCGTTTCCGCCGACCCCCGAACTACATCCGGAGTCAATAAACGCTCGCGCGGAAAAACCGAAAGTATCTCTTGCTCCAGAGTGTCCATCGACTGAGTGGACCATTTCAGCGGCCTAGTCAGCGGCGAGAAGGAATCCGATTTCAGCTCCAATAAAACAAAAATGGGCACATGCGTCGGATTAGCCTCGGACCAACGTCGCACTTCGCTCAGAGCGTCGATCAACGTGTACGTTGTGGTGCGATAATCGAAATCTGGGCTGTGCAGCACTTTGATTCCTGGTTGCGACATCTTGCCATCTGGATCAAATACCGGTACCTCCCTTTTCTGCCGAACCGCTTGAACGTAGGAGGTAGGTTGACGGAAAAGCTTGCCCTCAGGGTCTAGGTACAAATCCAGTTCGATGTGCCGTACCGCTAGTTTGTCAAACTGCTCAGTCAGTGGTCGCTGAGTATTGTCCAACGACTGAGCCTGTCCCGGAGCAAACAGACTGATCGTCTTGGAAGCCACCACATCGGGCGCGATATGGTAGGAGTTATGAGTGCCCACCAGTTGCAGTTGGTCAATTCTTAACGTGCCATCGATCTGACTAGTTGCATCGTCGGCCGCTCTGGTTAGGTGTGAATCAAAGAATCCAAACACATCATCCAACGCTACTTGCACAATCGCCAAGTGTTCGACGTTTGGGTAATCCCTGTAACTAGCGTTCCCGCCAGCCGACTTTAAGCTTTCGGCCAAGGCTTGGGCTCCTGGTCGGCCAAAATCGTCGCTGCCTGCCGCCACAAAAAAGGGCACCGATTTTAGTAACTCAGGCTGGCCGACGGCACGACCACCGCCCAGCGCAGCGACTGCAGTTGGCTTGCGCTCAGCCGATGCAGTTAACGCACTGGCACCTCCGGCCCCCATGGAATGACCAACCACAAAACCAGCCTGGCGATCGACCGGATACAACTGATCAATAGCGTCGATCAGCGTGTCTAATTGGAAACCCGAGTAACCGAAGCCGGCTCGCGGAGCGACTAACAACCACTGACGCTGCTGAGCCAACCGAACAATTTTGCCATCACCATAACTGTCAAAAAACATGTTCTCACTTCCGCCCGCACCGTGCAAAGCCAGCACAAGTGGCAACGGCTTACCGCTGGCGGCAGCTTCCGGAGCACGCACTCGCAACCATTTTTTGCCTGAATCACTCCCGGTGACTACCCAAAATTCGCCGACCTGCTTGGCACCTACAACAGGCAGACCCTGACGCAGCTTCTGCAAACCTTTTTCACAGAAGTCCAATATTCGGCTGGCTGGAAAGTCTGTCTCTAAAGCTTCGTTTGCCAGAATTTTCTTCAGCATTCGAGCGTTGCCTTGCAGACTGGCAAAATGCGTGGAGTCGCAGGAAATAGCCTCTTCAGTCGTGCTCTTGCCTATCTGTTCGATATCAGCCAGCAGTTGATCGATGCGAGCTTCCGGATTGTGGGCCAACGAGACCAAGCGCTCGATCAGCGGAACACTCTCAGGCTCTGCGACGCCGTCTTTGTCTGATTGACCATCCGATGGTGGGCTCACGAAAACGGTCAAGCGATAGTCGCCTACGGGAAGCTGTCTGACATCGATCACAAATTCGATTGGAAATTGATTGGCTAGAGGCAGTGATCCGCTTAGAGCAGATTCTGACTGCGATGAAGCTACGCAGGAGCACATCTGCCAATTGAGAACTAGTCCACTGCAATCAGGCGCACCATACAATGGACGAATTGTACACTGGAGCGATTGTGAGCTTGGATTCAAGAGTCGCGAAGAACAAACCAGTTGCAGACTGACACTTCTGGCAAATTGATCGCGACTTTCTTTCGGCTCGTAAATGGCGACTCTCGCTTTGTCCAAATCTTCGGCCGCATTTTTCAATTGCATCGCGAAAAATTTCTGCACAGAATCTTTTAAAGGGGCCAAGGCAATACCTCGCTCCTCGGGAGTCTTCAGTTGCTCGAATTGGCGCTCGAACAATCGCAGTCGGGCTCCCAATTCGTAACGCAGTTCTTGAGCCATCAGTGCTGGGCATTGCGAGACAATGATCACCAACATCAGAATCAGCAAGTGACTCAAGAAACTTGCACATAGCCTGTATGGTTCGGTCACAAGGTGAATTTTCATCCGGTAGATTCTCCATGCATGATATTAAGTGATGCCATGAGTTCGGCGGCAAGAAAAAAGGAACCAATAGCCAAAATCAAGCCTTTTGGTGGGCAAATCTCGCGGGCTCGCTGCCAGGCCAATGCAGGTGTCTCCGCGATTTCAATAACGGGGCAAGCTCCAGACTGGTCGTTTTTTCCCCGCTCGCATTGTACTGCTACCGCCGCATCGCACAGCATCCCTGGTGCAACTGCTCGAGGATTCTCCTGAAAAGCGGTAACAATCAAACGATCACAACGCTCTAAAATGTGCCCCAGCATCTGAGCGTAATCTTTGTCACGGCTAGATG
>DAIRSD010000228.1:0-7340 GCA_036804625.1 Aureliella sp.
ACCTATATGTTGCTCCGGGTGATCTAGGAGACTCAGGCGGTAGCGTCGATCGTGGGAGATTACAAGCGCAGGCAGCCTCCGGAGCTGATCAATCCTGCACTGATCGCTCGATTTAGCCAGCGTGTGAACACGTGGTGGCTGATGGCAGCGGTACTGACCTTCAGCATTACGCTGCACGCGATTGGAACCATCGTTTTGTTCGCACTGGTCTCGTTCTGGGCGCTTCGAGAATTCATCACGATGGCCCCGACCCGTCGTGGCGACCATCGAGCCCTTTTCTGGGCGCTGATCGTCTTCACGCCGCTGCAATATGTCCTGATTGGGCTGGAGCAATTAGGGTGGTTGAAGTCGATCGATCATTACGGGGTCTACAGCATCATGATTCCCGTGTACGCATCGATTTTTGTGCCTGCGAGAATCGCACTCTCTGGTGACCACAAGAGATTTCTAGAACGTTCCGCGCAAATCACATCGGGATTATTGATATGCGTTTATGCACTCAGCCATGCACCGGCGCTGATCAATTTAAAGCTTGTCAGTAGCGACGGATCGGCCTGGCAAGGCAGTCCCATCGGGCTTTTCTTCTTCTTCGTCCTGCTTTCTCAGCTCAGCGAACTACTGCAATGGACCTGGGGGCAAGTGTTTGGAAAGCGACTGATTGCTCAGGAGATCAGTACCAGTCGTACATGGGAAGGCTTTTATCTAGGTACTTTGTCACTGGGGCTCATTGGAGCCGCACTGTGGTGGGTGACACCATTTACGATTTGGGAAGCGGCTTGCATTTCGATGATCGTCGGTGTTATGGGGATGTTTGGCAGCATGACGATGAGCGCCATCAAACGCGACCGTGGAGTGACCGACTACGGTTCGCTGGTGGTTGGCCACGCAGGCGTGCTGGATCGCATCGATACACTATGTTTTTCAGCACCCGTCTTCTATCATTTGACCCGATTTTTCTTTACACAGTAAACCATTCTCTCGCAGCAATCCCGAGTCATCCGGCTCACTGAACCTCATCCTACAAGACATCGACTATGGCCGATACCATTTTTGGCAAAATCATTCGCAAAGAAATTCCAGCAAGAATCGTTCATGAGGACGATTTGTGCCTAGCTTTCCACGACGTCTCACCGCAAGCTCCCACTCACGTTTTGGTCATTCCCAAGAAACCGATCGATTCACTTGAGCAGCTTGAATTGGAAGATGCCGCTCTGCTAGGACACCTGTGGCTCGTGATCAAGAAGGTGGCAGGACAATTAAGTCTTTCCGAATCCGGCTACCGAGTTGTAGTCAATTGTGGCAGAAATGGGGGCCAGTCGGTTGATCATCTTCATTTTCATATCCTGGGTGGCCGTCGATTGAGTTGGCCACCAGGATAGATAGAACTGAGTGATTTCAATGAGCAAGCAAGTTAATCCAGTTGCCCTAGGCTTAGATTTTGGAACGGAAAGCGTCCGCGCGATCTTAATCGACTCGGCTGGCCGACAGCTCGGGACGGGGACACACAACTACAAGCATGGACAGATCATTGATGCTCTACCAACCAGTGGCCAGAAGTTACCAGAGCACTATGCACTTCAGTCGCCTGCCGATTGGCTTGATTCCGCAGCCGTTGCAGTCCAATCTGCATTAGCCGAAAGTTCCATTCCTGCTGACCGCATCGTTGGAATTGGAGTCGATTTTACAAGTTGCACGATGCTACCAACTCTGCTGGACGGAACACCGTTGTGTCAACTTGATCAGTTTGCCAAAACTCCCTTGGCTTGGCCGAAGCTATGGAAACACCACGGAGCGTTGAGCCAGACGGCTCGTATGAATGCCGTGGCAACAGAGCGAAACGAGACATTTCTGAACCGGTACGGAGGTGTGATCGGACTGGAGTGGTTTTTCCCTAAGCTACTAGAAACGATCGAAATGGCTCCTGAGGTTGCCGATGCAGCTCAGGTTTGGCTTGAAGCGGGAGATTGGTTCGTTTGGCGATTGACTGACGTTTCAGCAGACCAGATTTCGCGTTCTACTTGTCAAGCCGGATACAAAGCGCTGTGGTCTCCGCAAGAGGGCTACGCAAACCAGCAATACCTAACGGCAGTGCATCCCAAGCTGGCTCATGCCGCTGCACACTGCATGCCCGGACGCTTGATGTCGCCAGGACAACTTGCCGGTAGACTGAGTGAACCGATGGCGAAATTGCTTGGACTCCAATCCGGCATTGCTGTATCAACAGCGATCATCGACGCGCATTCCGCAGTTCCCGGCGTTGGAGTTGCCGATGCGGGGACATTGGTCATGGTTCTGGGTACCAGCAGTTGTCACATGCTGAACAGCACTCAGTACCGTCCGATTTCAGGCATCGCAGGCCTGGTGGACGGCGGAATCTTACCGGGTCTGTTCGGCTACGAAACGGGTCAGGCCGCAGTGGGCGACGCATTCGCTTGGCTGATCAACCTACTGAATCAACCGGATTTTGATCAAATCACTCGGCAAGCTACGCAGTTACCACCCGGCAGTGATGGCGTGATTTGCTTGGACTGGATGTATTGATGTCGCACGCCGCTGATGTATGGAACTCTCAAGGGAGCGTGTGTCGGCCTGACACTGGGCACTTCTTCGGCCCATCTTTATCGGGCGCTGCTAGAAGGTTCCGCTATTGGCCTGCGATGGATCGTGGAGCTGTTAAGAGACGGCGGCGTGCCCGTGGAGCGATTTGTGGCCACTGGAGGGTTGCCGCACCACAATCCGGCCCTGATACAAATTTATGCCAACGTCCTTGGATGTGATATCCAGGTGCATCCAAGTCGCAATGCGTGTGCTGTGGGAGCGGCCGTGCTGGGCATGATTGCAGCAGGTCAAGACAAAAGCGGCTTTTCCGACGTCACCTCCGCAGCTCAGGCCATGGCCGCCGCACCCGCCAACCAGTAGCTGCTGGTCCCTTGCGACAACGCCCAAGCACGAGCCTATGACGCATTGTATGCGAGCTATCGACAACTCGCGCAATCACTACAAGCCTTAAACCATTAGATTTCAAGCAACGATTGGCTGGTTGGGGCATCAAGTAGACCTGCTTTTCCGGCCTAGATTTTTTTTGGAGAATATCATGAGCGGACCAGTTTATTTGATCGCATCGGGCGACCTACGAGAATCGGCTAATCGCGTTTGCTGGGATGCGCAGCAGCAAATGGAATCTCAATTAACTTCGGCTATCAACGCGCATGGTTATCAAGTCCAACGCGCTCATGCGTACGATCCCAAACGAGGTCACGGCTTTTTGGCATCGCAGCGCGAAGGCATTGAAGTCTTCCGCAAACTGGACCCAACCTGTCCATTGATCATTGCCGAAGCGGTCTGGCAATACTCGCACCACGTTCTTGCCGGCTTGACGACTCATCGCGGACCTATTTTGACTGTGGCCAATTGGTCAGGTCAATGGCCAGGACTGGTGGGAATGTTGAATCTCAATGGTTCGTTGACCAAAGCGGGAGTGCAGTACTCGTCGTTGTGGAGCGAGACATTCCAGGATCAGTGGTTCGTCGACCAACTAGCGCAGTGGTTGCGCGACGGCCAGGTCGAACATGATTCCGCTCACGTTAAGCCATTCTCACCAAGCGACACTGACGCAAGCGCGCGCGAAGTTGGCATGCGCATCGCCCAAAACTTGCTAAAAAACAAGGCAATTATGGGAGTTTTTGACGAGGGCTGTATGGGCATGTTCAACGCGATCATCCCCGATGAACTGCTGAACCAAGTGGGCGTATTCAAAGAAAGGCTCAGTCAATCCGCGCTTTACTTTGAAGCTCAACAAGTCTCTCGTAGCGAAGCCGTGGCGGTCAGAAACTGGCTGGATCGATCCGGGATGAAGTTTCACACCGGCCCCAACCACGAAACCGATTTGACCGATGCACAAATTCTGGAGCAGTGCAAGACATACATTGCAGCGGTAAGAATTGCTGATGATTTTGGCTGCGACTGCATTGGCATCCAGTATCAACAAGGACTGAAAGATCTTTTGCCAGCAAGCGATTTGGTTGAAGGCATGCTCAACGACAGTTGTCGACCTCCGGTACTTTCCCGTGATGGCAACCGTGAACTCTATGCTGGCAAACCGCTAACACACTTCAACGAGGTTGACGAGTGTGCAGGACTGGACGGCCTGCTGATTCAGCGAATTCATTCGGCCTTGGGCCAGCCGGTCGAAAACACACTGCACGATTTGCGTTGGTCGGACCGCGACCCAACCGGTACGACCGATGCTGAAGTCTGGGTGCTGGAAATTAGCGGAGCAGTGCCTGCGAGCCATTTTGCTCGCGGCTGGTCCGACGCAGAAGGGTTCCGACAGCCTGCCATGTATTTTCCGTCGGGAGGTAGCACTATTCGCGGCATCAGCAAGCCAGGCGAGGTCGTTTGGTCTCGAATCTATATTGAAGATCAGCGTCTGAAGATGGACCTTGGCCGGTTGTCGGCCATAGCGCTGCCTGAAGCAGAGACCGAGCGTCGCTGGAACAACACCACGAGTCAGTGGCCCATCATGCACGCTGTGTTGCATGGAGTCACGCGCAACCAAATGATGGCCAAACACAAAGCCAATCACATTCAAGTTGCATACGCCCATTCGGCCGCAGAAGCCAAAACCGCGCTACAAGCCCGCGCCATGGCCGCTTATGAACTGGGCATCCAAGTCTTCCTATGCGGCGACTGTGATAACTAACCAACCTGCATTGGCTGAAGGTTGTAACCATCTATTATGCCCGTGACAAGAAATCGCCGGTTTCGGTACTGACTTTGATCTTCTCGCCTTCTTTGATGTACTCGGGCACATGAACCGTCAAGCCGGTCTCGAGCAATGCTGGCTTGGTCCTAGCCGTTGCCGAGTTGCCTCGAACCGCTGGATCGCACTGACTGATGGTCAATTCGGCTGAACTTGGCAACTGAATGCCAACACATTCATCCTGATAAATGAGCGCATAAACGCTTTCCATTTCTTCTGTCAGGTAGTTCATCTGCTCGGTTACTTCCTGTAGCTTAATGGAGTACTGGTTATAGTCCTCTTGATCCATCAAATGCACCTCTTCTGCGTCTTTGTACATGAGCTTCACCGGTCGTTTACGGAAATCGGCTTCGGCCATGTTGTCGGTGCCTTTGAGCGTCAAATCGACCTTCTGTTTGGTCAGCAAATTACGTGCTCGGAACTTGTATAAAGTCGCGGCCCCGCGAGCGCTGGGCGACTGAACGGAAACGCCTTCGATGATGATCGGATCACCATTGTCGCTAACTACTACGGCACCTGGCTTCATTTCTTTGGCTTGCATATTTCTTCGATTATTGTTCTAGAGTACTAGTGAGTGAAGAACGAAAATAACGATCTGAATTCAAATTAAAACTTCTGCCTGTCATCGGCGGCAGCTTTGTTCTGGCTTTTGGCGGCCTGCTGCCGCTGGTCCACCACTTGATGATAACGCAGGTGAATCTCGGGAGTCATCGCCTCTTGGGCCAATCGGTAGTAGACGCGAGCCGCTTGGAGGCGCTGTGAAGCCTCCGCTTCGCGACCCATCTGCAAGTAGTAGCGAATGTTCGCCGCTGCCAGTGATGCTTCCTCGGGTTGTACGGGTGATCGATCGACCATCCGCTGTGGGATGCTGCCATAATCCCCAGCGCGTGCCGGTAAGGGCGATTGGCTTGAATAGTTCGACAAGAAATCACGAGCCTGATCGGCAGAACGGGCTTGGCTTGTATCCGCTTGCGCCGACCTGCCCACCGAGCTTGTCACAGGAGCATTGGAAATGAGCAAGGCTTGATCCAATGCGTCCAGGTCGATAATTTGAGCCGAAATCTCTATCGAGGTCTGGCCGATAATACCGGATCGAGCAACCGCTGGCAATAGACCACCTGTGCTGCTTTGCGACTGAATCGAATAGCGGTTTCCAGCAAAATTCATCGCTCCCGCATCGGGCAACATTGACCCGCCGACATAGGAAAACTGTCGAAACGCGGGAAGCTGAACCACCTGAGCAATCGATGTGCGGGTAACAACTAAAGGTACAATCAATAAAACGGACGCCCAAAGTAGCGGGACAAAGGCCACTTTACTTCGGTGCAAGCTTGTTAGATGACACCAACGCCAAGCACGGCAAGATTTTCGAAAAGCTAAGTCTTGATTTTGCATCTTTCACCATCTGCTGCGGGAACGATAATCATTATTTTGAGTACGGATCGAACGACCTTGAGATTTCGAGCAACTTCATTGTAGTCTACTTGCGATAATTTCGTAACCGTTCGCAGACTAGGCGGCACCTAGGCTGAATCGTAACCCGCATTCTAAAGCCCGTAGATGCTAACACTTCTAAAGACTTCCAGTACGCAAACACAACTTCAGACAACTCTGTTCATTGTCAGAATTGTGTTGCGAACTTTGCCTTTGCGTTAGTAAACCAGCGGGAAAGTCAAGAGTTTATGGGAACCGTACTACAGAGCCTCACCGCCATTAGTTGGAGCGATTCTCCCCGGTTCAGACCCCTCTGTTGCTAGGAACTCAGTCCAAACCGGCAGTTGATGGCTAACTGCTGTGGCCTGCTCGATGGACAAATTCATTTTGCGAAGGAAATCGAGCGTCCCTGATTTGCCAGTATATTCGACAGTTCCTTTGGCCGAAAACAAGATACTGCTCAAAGCGGCGGTTCCCAACGTATCGTTAGGCGTATCGCGCAGCGCTATACGAATCGACTGTTGCTGCAATCCCGAGATTTGCCCTACATCTCCGGCAAAATCGCCAACAACGATCACATCATCCTCCTGCCTGCCATCATGAACCACTGCGTGAATCAGGTTGGGTAAGTAACTCTGTTCTGTATTGGCTGTCTGAGGATTGACTTTTAGGTTGATGATGGAAAAAGTAAATGCCTGATCAGCCAAAGTATCTTTACAGCGAACCCAGGCCACCAAAGGATCATAGGTCATCAGCTTTTCTGGATCATCCACAGTGTACAGTTGATATCTGTCGGTTTCAACTTTGCCGGTGTCAAACAAAAATGCAAATTGCTCAGTAGCCATGTCAGGGCCAGTTCTAGGCCCTATCAAGTAATCGTACCGACGTCCGATCCTTGCCAGACTATCAACCAAGAATGGCATGATATCGTCGCGATCCGAACGAATCCCCTGTAAGGCAACAAGATCAAAGTGGCTAAGGATATCGACCAGAGCATCTACCACATTGCCGCTAGCCAGCTTTCTGGGATCCAGCGGATAGGCGTTGAATGTCGCGACCCGAATTTTTGGTGAACTCTCATCAAGAGATGGTGCCACCGTTCGTCTGCCAGAACCAAACGTCCAACTTCCCACACTGGACACCG
>DAIRSD010000229.1:0-7339 GCA_036804625.1 Aureliella sp.
TGTACTGCCTGTCCCTGCGTTTGGCCGTAGATTCGCGAAAGCACTTGACCTAATCGGCCAGGTATCGCGACTAATCTACACTGCTACAAAAAGCGACCGGACTGAAGGACGCTGGACGCATCGATGCCGCCGTTGAATTGCTGGAGCAATCGTTAAAGATTCGACCTCAGTACCGGGCCTCCCGTTTTCTGCTCAGCTACACCCTGATGGAAACCGGACACATCGAACGTTCGGAGCAACACGCGCGGTGGTTGATCGATACTCAGCCCGACGATCCAGTAGGGCATGGCCTGCGCGCATTCGGACTAACTCAGCAGGCCAGGATTGATGAAGCACTGGTCGCCTTCCGTGCTTGCATTGAACGCCGACCGGATAACTCGGTAGCTTGGTCGAATATGCTTTTTGCATCTCTCTACAGCGACTCGATCAGCCCATCGGACTTCACCGCACTGCACGTCGAGGGCTCGTCGGCTATCGCCCGAATCGTGGCAGCCAATCAGCCCTTCGAAGCTTTAACGGAAATTGGAAATACCGAGCATAGGCCTAAGCGGAGATTTCGAATCGGCTATCTATCAGCCGACTTGAAGAAACATCCGGTGGGCTATTTTCTTCGATGGCTCCTGGAACTTCATGACACGAAGCAATTCGACGTCTTTTGCTATAACACCAGCCCTACACAAGATGATTTGACTAAGATCTTGCGACAAAACTGCCCGAACTGGCAGGAGGTTCACCGCTTGGACGATTGTGAATTGACCAAGAGAATCCGCAGTGACAAGATCGATTTGTTGATTGACTTATCGGGGCATTCGTCGGGCAATCGTTGCGGCGTGATTATCCGGCGGGCAGCACCTGTGCAAGCTTGCTATCTAGGTTATCCGGCAACCAGTGGCCTGAGCGGAATGGATATAAGGATCGCCGAATGACATTTGTGCCCACCGGATTACGACCACTAGTTTACCGAGCGATTTTCTAGACTGGATCACTGCTTTTTATGTTTTTACCCGCACGACGACGCTCCACAGGTCGCTCCGGCACCGTGCGAGAAAAACGGCTTTGTCACTTTTGGCTCGTATAACAATTTGCCCAAGATCAGCCCTTCCACCATTTCGTTGTGGTCGCAGTTGCTCAAGCGTGTGCCAGATTCCCGTCTGGTCATCAAGGCCCTTTCACTGGTAGACCCGGGCACGTGTCGACTGTTTCACCAATACTTTGCGGACCAAGGCATCGACCGTGCCAGAGTCGACCTATTGCCGCCGTCAGTCCCGCTGTCTAAATTCTTAGATGAATATCGCCGCATCGATATCGGCTTGGACCCGATACCGTACAATGGTGGAACGACCACTTGCGAAGCGCTGTGGATGGGAGTGCCGGTGATCACGCTTCCTGGATCGGCTTTTTGTGGCAGAATGGGGCAGAGCATCCTGAGAACGTTGGAGTACGATCAGTGGATCGCCCGATCCCAAGACGAATATGTCAGCATCGCCGCTCAGTTGGCCACACAACCACAGTTGATCGCTGAGTATCGGCGGACAATGCGCCAGCAGATGCTCGATTCGCCGCTGTGCGACGGACGACAATTCACATTAGATTTTGAAAGCGTATGCAGGCGGATGGTTGATCAGGTGGCATCGTAGCGTCGTAGGGTGGGACAAGCCAAGATCAATAATACAACCGAATTGAACTTTCACTTCCTGGAGTACGCATGACCGAAACAGCTCAACTAGAAATCAACACCTCACGGCAGTTCACGCACTGGATGCTGGAACAGCGACTGAGTATCGCCTTCACAACCTATCAAGCTGGCAAGCTGTTCTTGCTTGGGCTACAGCCCAATGGCAGGCTGTCGGTCTTTGAGCGAACTTTTAATCGCTGCCTTGGCTTGTGGACCGATGCTCAGACGATGTGGATGTCGTCGTTGTATCAACTGTGGCGATTTGAAAACGTGTTAGATCCTGGCCAGACCGCAAACGGATTTGATCGACTGTATGTACCACAGGTGGGTTACACCACCGGAGATTTGGATATACACGACGTGACCGTCGAGTCAACCGGCCGAGTCCTATTTGTCAACACATTGTTCGGCTGTTTGGCAACAATCAGCCAGACGCATAGTTTTGTACCGGTTTGGAAGCCGCCATTCATCAGCAAATTGGCTGCCGAGGATCGTTGCCACCTAAACGGATTGGCATTGGAGAATGGTCAGGCAGCGTACGTTACGGCGGTCAGTCAGTCGGATGTGGCGGATGGATGGCGTGATCGGAGGCATGATGGCGGCTGTGTCGTCGATGTACGCTCCAACGACATCATAGCTACCGGACTTTCGATGCCGCATTCACCGCGCGTCTATCGTGACAAGCTGTGGCTGCTGAATTCGGGTACAGGCTACTTTGGTTTCATCGACCGATCGACAGGAAAGTTCGAACCAGTGTCGTTCTGTCCTGGCTATCTGCGCGGCCTAACATTCCAGGGTGATTTTGCCATTGTGGGGCTTTCTAAATCTAGAGAGAACAAGACGTTTTCTGGGCTCGCCTTGGACGAGAACTTGAAGGCGGGCGACGCCGAAGCGCGATGTGGAGTCCAGGTGATCGATCTGCGCAGCGGCGATGTGGTCCACTGGCTTCGAATCGAAGGCGTGGTCACCGAGCTGTATGACGTGGTAGCACTTCCAGGCGTCCTACGTCCTCAGTCGCTGGGCTTCAAAACCGACGAAATCCGAAGGGTGCTGCGGGTCGGTGAAGCACAACTACTCTAGCCCTAGGGTTGCAAATAGCGGATTCGAACAGACAGTCCACCGTGGTGGGCTTGAGAAAGGTGGAGCACCGTCGCTAGACACCACCTATGCAAATGCCTTGTTGTCCCTTTTGGGCTGCTGCTCGGGAATTTGCAGATTATTCTTCTACAGAAGCCCGTCGCCACCAAGATTCATCGATGCGACACGAATATACTAGACTGCGAGTTCTTCTATCCAAATCCCCCATTGCCGCGCGTACTCCTGATGTCTGACTGGATCTTACAGATACGCAGCGTGCATAAATCGTATTCGGGACGACCAGCGCTTAGCGACGTAACGCTGGATATACCACCTGGGGTCATTGGACTACTGGGGCCTAATGGATCGGGCAAGAGTACGCTGATCAAGGCGATTCTAGGGCTTGTCCAAATCGACTCCGGGCATGGCCAAGTCTTGGACTTGGCATGGCCTGAACAGGTGCGTGCGCTGCGCGACCGCGTGGGTTACCTGCCCGAGGATGATTGCTACATTCATGGTCTTCAGGGCATTCAATCAATACAGATGATGGCCAGGTTGTCAGGGTTGCAGCGGCAAGAGGCTCTTCGGCGGGCTCATGAAATGGCTGACTTTAGCGATCTTGGACAAGAGCGCTACCGGACTGTCGAAACCTATTCGACGGGCATGCGTCAAAAGCTCAAGTTTGCTCAAGCTTTAGTGCATGACCCAGATTTGATCATTTTGGACGAACCGACCACGGGACTGGACCCTTCACAGCGAGACAGCCTGCTAGATCGCATTCGCATTCTTGCCAAAGAGAAAAATAAATCAATCATACTTTCGACTCACATTTTGCACGACGTGCAGCGGGTTTGTGATTACGTCATCATACTTGTTCGAGGCCGAGTCTGCTTGGTGGATTTGCTGGCCAAACTGCAACGACCCGCGACGGCTCAGCTTTCGCTGCATGTCGTCGATGGAGCGGAGCGCCTTTGCGCTGCTCTGAAAGTTAAGGGAATGGAAGCACAGTTGGTTGCACCGGAGCATATTTTGGTCGTGGGAGACGCAGTCGCCGCTGGCCGAATATGGAGTACCAGCCATGAATGTGGAGTGCTAGTTCAGCGCCTGGAACCAGCCCGCAATTCCCTTGAGCAAACTTTCTTGGATGCAGTGAAGGGATAGGCATGCCGCTACTGGATATCGGTTATCGTTCCAGGCAAGGAAAACGTTCACTGAAGTGGACTCGCTTCTGGGTAGTCACCAGCACCGGAATTGGTTTGGTCTGGCAAGGAACTTGGATGCGACGATTGTTGCTGCTTTTGACGGTCCCTTCGGTAATCGCTGGAGTGATGGTTGCAGTCTTTGAACAAAGCCTATCGGAATATTCAACTCAGGAGGCTATTAGCTTTTTCGAACAATCGCGACAAGGCGTTCGCATGGGCCATATGCTCGAGGACGCTGGACTGGACCTGCAAGAAGTTAAA
This sequence comes from Aureliella sp., assembly GCA_036804625.1. Classification (GTDB taxonomy): domain Bacteria; phylum Planctomycetota; class Planctomycetia; order Pirellulales; family Pirellulaceae; genus Aureliella. Next base: position 4,216 of record DAIRSD010000229.1, read on the forward strand.
GAGGATCCGCAGAAGGCACGGCACTTTGTCTGGTCCTATCTACTGTTCTCTCTATTTCGCTACCCGCAAGCGTTTTGCATGATCTTGCTAGTCGGATTGGTGGCTCCGCGTCTTATCAGCTTTGACATGCGCAGTCGAGCCCACCTTCTCTATTTGTCACGTCCGCTGACGGCGGCTGAATATGTGTTGGGCAAAGCCGGCGTGCTGTTCGTCCTGTTATTTCTAATCGCAACAGTTCCGGCACTAGCAATCTATGCGGCGGGTCTATTTCTTTCGACCAACACATGGGCAATATTGGAAACTTGGGATATTCCGCTTCGCATTCTTACGGCGTCCGTAGTCTTGATCCTGCCAACTACAGCCATAGCGCTAGCCCTATCGTCCATGACACGTGAGAGTCGATATGCCGGGTTTGCCTGGTTTGCCATCTGGTTGTTAGGCTATGTGGCCTATCGAATACTATCCACGGCGGCAACCTATGGACATGGCATGCCCAGACGGGGCCGACGGCATTCGGAGATTTTGTCCGAAGCGTTTACCAATTGGATGTATCTATCACCCTACGACCTATTGGGCTATCTTCAGCGCAAGGCGTTTGGGCTACTGCAAGACGACACGCCTTTACTGCTGCCGATCACCGTCGTGGTTTTGGTAACAATATTCGGTTTTGGCTTGTCGTACTACCGCGTTGCAAGGGTTCTCAAGTCATGATCGAACTTCAACACGCGACTTTGCTGTACGGAACCGTCATTGGCGTCAATGATTTCCATCTACACTTGCCAGCAGGTGCCTACGCGCTGGTAGGTCCTAACGGAGCTGGGAAGTCAACATTGATTGGCTTGTTGACCGGATCACTACGTCCGACGCTAGGCTACGTCCGCATTTTTGGAGCAGACCCGGTCAAGCATCCGCAAGTCTTGCAGCGAATCGGATTGTGTCCAGCCAGTGATCTTCTGATCCAAGGCGCGACAGCTCGTCAGTGGTTGACTTTACAACTGGCATTAAGCGGTTGGCGACGAAAAATAGCCGGCCAGCGCGTCGATCAATTGCTGCAAATAGTAGGATTGAAGGAAGCTGCTGATCTGCCGATCCAGAACTACTCGTTGGGCATGCGCCAACGCTGCAAGCTGGCTCAGGCCATTGCCAATGACCCTGATCTGTTGATTCTGGATGAGCCGTTTAATGGACTGGACCCGATAGGAAGGCATCAGATGGGGCAATTGCTAAGAGATTGGACGCAGCAGGGCAAAAGTCTGATCCTTGCCAGCCACGTTCTGCATGAAGTGGAACGCATCACCAACGCATTTTTATTAATCTATGGTGGCCGGCTATTGGCGTCGGGTACGGCCGGTGAATTGCGGAAATTGCTTGCAGGCTTACCTCAGGAGGTAGTCATTAAGACCTCTAGCCCCGCTGCACTTGCCAGCCGATTGGCAGGCCAAGATTGGTTAAGACGGCTTCAACGAACAACTTCCACAGATACATTCTTGGTAAGCGTAGATCGACCGCTCGAACTCTTTCAGTCGCTTGCAGAATGGATATCAAAAGGTGAAATTGCGGTGACTCAATTAACAGGCAGCAGCGGCGACATTAGCGCACTGTTTCATTTGCTGGTGTCGCGGCACCGAGGCGAGAGCAAGGTGGAGGCGATGCCATGACGCAATCCTCGAGTGACTCATCGGCGGGACCCAGCAACGTTCTGACTGAAACTCGATCTAATAGTTCTATGGTCGATCCGATTCGAGGCAACAATAGCGGTCGACCTGGACATTGGTTTGGCAGCGCAGTCTTGGGAGTCACTTGGTATGAACTGCGTCGCTGGTTAACTCCGATGCGTTGCCTCTTTTGGGCAGCTTTGATGACGTTTCCGGTCGTCCTGATCGCGACGATCCTATATCTGGTAGATGAGAGGCAGCCGAGTCTAGATCATCTCTATTTAGCAGGGTTGCTTTTCCTACTATTGCCGGAGGTGATCACAGTTCTGTGCATGTTGCTGTGGGTGGCACCAATCGTCAACGAGGAACTGGAGAGTCAAACGTGGATCTACGCTCTGGTAAAACCAGGCGGCCGAAGTGCAGTGCTCCTTGGTAAGTATATCGTTGCCGTAATTTGGACGGGAACCTGCACCACTTGCTCCGCAGTGCTATGCCTAATACTGGCATGGGACGAACAGATTCATCATGTAACGAGCATCGCAGCAACGTTGATTGCCATCAATTGGATCGCGGCAATTGCCTATGGTGCGCTGTTTCTGTTATTAGGCACTCTGTTTCAGCGGCGCGCCATGGTGGTTTCTCTTGTTTATGCAGTCCTAATCGAAGCGACCTTGGGCTGGTTGCCGGCAGTCATCAATCGTTTTACCGTTTCCTTCCGCTTGAGGTCACTTCTGATCGACTGGCTGAATGTCGATCTTGAAGAGCTGATCGACGAGGATCTACCGTTTTTGGTAGAGATCGACGCAACGAAACACATTGCTATTTTGGCTACTGTGACTTTCATCCTGATTCTCATTTCGCTAAACTACGTGAAACGTAGCCATATCCGCTGGCAAAGTGAAGTTTGACTCTCCTGTCAAAATTCTTGGATCTTTTCCCAAAAATCTTTCTCGATGAAACCCGTGAAATGATGCGACTATTCCTACAATGGGTTCGCCTTCAGCTTGATATGCTTCCAGCCGTTACGCCGTATGCTCTCATATCAATTTGCCTGTTGACCGCTACTTTCCTGATCAGTCCTTTGATGGCTGCACAGCCCAACATCGTTTTTATCTTGGCTGATGATTTGGGATACACGGATTTGGGCTGCTTTGGCAGTCGGTATTACGAGACGCCCAACATCGACCAACTGGCCAAGGAAGGCATCAAGCTGACCAACTACCACCACTGCCAAAATTGTACGCCGACGCGAGGTGCTTTGATGAGCGGGCAACATCCGGCGCGAACCGGGGTCTACACCGTAGGTAGCATCGACCGCTTTAACTGGAAGCAGCGGCCGTTGCGACCAGTCGACAATGTCACCGAACTGCCTTTGGATCGCGATATCATCGCGACACAGTTGAAGGCGGCTGGATACGTTACTGCAATGTTCGGTAAATGGCATCTTGGGGAGAAGGGAGACTACCACC
>DAIRSD010000230.1:0-7301 GCA_036804625.1 Aureliella sp.
GATCAAGTACTTCGGTTTCGAAAGTTTGACTGCTGTCGAACAAATCAGTCAGATTATCAAAACAGTCAGCTTGAACAAAATCGGTAGAGGCTGCATTAAGCTGCGCGTTGACTTGAGCTTGCTCAAGCACTTTAGAACTTGAGTCGCCTGCGGTGATCGATTCTGGGTGGACAACTGAATGCGCGGCCAGTGAAAATCCGGCCAGATAGCAGCAGACATCCAGCATGGGACCAGAGCCCATCCAGGCGGCGGCCCTTCGTCGATTGGCTCGCTGGTCCAAGTAGTAGCCGGTCTTTTGTCCTTTGGCAAAATCTAAACGCAGTTGAACGCCATTTTCATTGATTTCAAAGGGTCCGTTAGGTGCTGCGCCGATCACCCACTGGTCGCGGGCTTCCAATCCTTCCGCCTTGGCGGTGTTCGCGTCGATACGAACGACAATCCCCTCGGGGGAGAGTTGCTTTTGGAACCACTCGACCAGCACAGGTTCCCACACTTGCATAGCTCGCGCAGTCAGTTGAACAACTAAGTGATCGCCAAATTGATCAACAATTAGTCCGCTCAGTCCGTCCCCTTCGCTGTTTACCCATCGAACTGCGTCAAGTTGGTGATGACGATCCATCCAGTGTCGACGCAGGTCAATGGCCTGCTGTAATTGGCTTTCTATCCAGGCAGCATCTAAGCTCTGACGTTGGTTCCATTGATACAGTCGCACGCGAATTCGGCTATGCGGGTTGTAGACTCCGCGACCAATCCAACCGCCTTTGGCAGTAACCAACTCAACGATCTGGCCAGGCTCTGGGCGATGAGTTGGCTCGATGATCGACCGATCGAGTATCCATGGGTGATGACCGGAGAAATGGCCTGCCGCCTTCGAGTTCACAAATAGTTGCATGTAGTTCGTAACCGGTCTGCGCGATGAGGAAAGAAGCTAACAAGATGGCAGTTTAGTTAGCTCGAAGCCGAAATGCGAGTCAACTTGCGACGGCATTCTCAACTTTTGTTACCGTTCACGTAGTGATCGAAGTTAAGGAATGACGATCACAGGCAACTGAGCCGTCAGATTGGGGCGCATCGCCAAAATGTCACCTACCAACACCAGACCGTTTTTGTCGATATCAACAGAGCTGCCGGGGTTGACCGAATTGGTCAATTGAGCACGGATATTTAGAAGATCTGCGACTAAGACCGTGAATAAGCTTCCATCCGGACCCGTGGTTTCTCCCAACAGGTGACCAACGTAAAAACTGACTGGTTCTGCCAGACCGGTGTCTTGGTTGGCTAACACGGTGACTCGTAACCATCGATTGGCAATCGCATTGTTCGACCATTTAATTAAGACTCGATGCGGCGAACTGCCCGAGACAGACAGGTGGTTGGGGCTAGGAGCGAGCGGCCAAAAGGCAGGTGGGTTTAATACTGGGTCAAACGACCCGGTTGGGCTGACCTGAAATACAAAGTCACTTGCATTAAGTCCAGCCGCGTTCCAGGTGCCTTGAATATCAAAAACCAGCCCGTTGATTCCATGGCTGGTACTGATCAAGTTTTGCAAACCCAAGGAGGTTGGCCCCGCACCCTCGCGCGCCACTACTTTGACTGGGTCGATGGCATCCCACTGGCCGCTTGATGGATTTCCTGACCAACCGCTGTGATAAACGTAGCTATTGAGCACAACAGCAGGATCGGGTGAATCCAGTCGGTAATCCACTACAAAGGCCAAGTGATCCGAAGCCATTGAGTCGTTTTGCTGTAGGCCGTTGCTGCTCAAGCGCTGACTGCTCATCGTCTGAGTGTTCAGCAAGTAGTGATTGGATGCATCAACAACGGAATCGGTGTAAATCTGATAATCCAGCTTGCCAGCCGTATAGGTCGACGAACTACTGAACCATGTATGTCCAGAGCGGTGATCCGAGTGCTGTGAAAAAAGGTTAGCCAGCGGCGCACCGTCCCAGTCTGGTGCAAACGATGGACCGTAGAGAGACTGATTGAATATCTGCCCATTGAGCAGCGAATTGAGCTGACTGGCATGACTGACCAGATTCAAATCACCTACGACGATGATGGGAGTGTCGACTGTCAATGTCAACAAACCGCCTGGCGTCTTGGCATCTCTGATAAACTGTAGAATTCGATCGATTTGACTTTGCCTCTGAGTGTTGTCGCTTTCGCTGCTACAGCATTTTAGATGTGCGTTGATCAGCAGCACGGGTTTTCCAAGAGGTTGCGATGTGTTGATTAGAGTAGCGATGTCTCCTGTAGTCAGTGACCAGGAATTTAGTATCGGATAACGGCTTAGCGTCACGCAGTCCGTGTTCTTCGCAGTGTACCAACCATTAATCGAGTTTCCGGCCGCATGCCAGGCTGACACGAAACTGGCGGTCTGCGCTGCCGTGTAGCTATTGATCTCTTGAAAGCAAATTATGTCGGGTTTCGTTTCGGCGAAGCTGCGGCCATATCGGGGCGCTTGAGTCGAATTCCATAGACCGTCAAGTAAAACGTTCCATGTCATGACTCGCAGGTCGTTTGAATCTAATTTGTTGATGGATTGCGGGACTACCGGAATGCTGCCTGTCCAAAACGTGTACGGAATCGTCTGTCCTGAAACAGGAAGCATATCGCCGTTGGTGCCGTCACGAATCAGAACTCGAATCGTCGAGCTAGGGAAAACGGACAATCCGTTGACTTGAGCGCTTCTCGATAGAGCAAGTTCAAAGACAGTTGAGCTTACTGTGGGGCCGGATCGCAAGGTGATGTTATTCTGAGTAATCGAAGTTGTCTGTCCGTTTCGACGGAACGTACCACTGCGATTCCCAAAATTCCAAAACAATTCGGCACCAATTCCATTAACCACCGTTCCGGTAGACGCATTGAAGTCCGTATCGATGTAAAGCTGTAGGGAATTGGATTCCTGCAGTATGATTTCCTTGCCCAGTTCGATCTGCAAGTACAGAAACTGCTGGTCGTTAGTAATCTTCAACTTGCCAAAATCGATCTGTCCCGGCGCGCCGCTGATACCTGATGAATCGTAGGCGACGGGTACCGATGCCCAGTCCACCAATGAGCCATCAATCACGATGGGACTCTGAGCCCTAACACTGGACAGGTGACACACGATCAGGCAACAAAGTAAAATCACGATTTGACTTAGTCTTAGTGCATGCCGTGCGTTGCAGCTCAAGCGGATCATTAGACTTGTCCAACCAGAATTTTGGCGAATGAACGAGATTTCCCAGCGACACGCAGAGCTTCCCTTGGGCGTCAGGATCTCTGCTGAGCAGACCCTCAGTCTATGCTTGGATGGAGTCGTGTCAATAAAAGCTCAAGCCTTTGTCAGGTAGCGATACACCAAAATGCCTAGAATTTCGATAATCGACCACAGCCACTCGGTCAGGTTCGTGGATGGTTACACATCCTCGAATAGGTTGTTGTCGTCGATCGCACGGCCTAACAATCAAATCCCTCGATTAGGGAGCGACCGTAGTGGGTTCTTCTACCGTGGGTGTGTCAGGCTCGGGTTGGTCAGGCTTGGAGTGGTCAAATTGGCGGATTGAATTGGCCATCTCCGTCATGCCCGCTTTTTCATATGCCAGTGCCAGCTTGGTTCGCGTGCTGGTACGCGATGGATCTACCGTTAACGAGTTGTCAAATGCGCGAATGGCACCGACATAGTCTTGGCCGAGCGAGAGAATTTCACCGTACGTGTCCAGGATCTCAGGGTCGGTCGGGCTAACACTCAAGGCCACTTCAACCAGTTGTTTGGCTCGAGGCAGTTCGGCGGGATGAAGCCGAGCGATACACAGCGCCAAATTGTTAGCGATAAACGGATTGTTTGGCGTCAGACGGTTTGCGACTTCCAAGTGAATTAGTGCCTGATCTAACTGGCCCAGTCGCAAATGACCTATGGCCAAAAGCAAATGTGAGACTCCCGTGGCTGTGCCGGTAGCCAGGTGTTCCTTCAATCGTTGAACGATCACGGGATTGTCCAGCGAACCGGAAGCGACAAGTTCGGCGATATGCTCCTGAATCAGCGGGTTGGTTGGGTCGCTCTTTAGGGCTTGATCCTACCACTTCAGCAATTCGTACTGCGAAGCTTCGGTCGAATCGCGGAGTTGAACATAAACGGCCAGATACGAATCCGACAGAATTCTTCGAAGCGAAAGACTGTCAGGATAGGACTTGAGTCCTGCCTGGGCCAACTGAGCTGCCTTAATGGGATTTTCGCTGAGCAGAGTCAACGAGATCACACCAACATAGTCCAATTCGGAGCCAACTCCCTTGTCGATCTTCTCACTTTGAATCACACTCATCTTGTCCTGTATCGACTTCAGCAAATCAAGCCGCTGATGTTGCTTGGCTAATGAAGCCGCCTTGATAATCAAGGTAGGGTCCTGGGCAGAGTCAGACAACAGTACATCCAAGGCTTGAGACACCTTCTGTTCGCGGACCAGCAAATCTGCATAGATGCTCTTGAGTTGTGGCTCGGAACCAGGCCACTGGACACCCAGCGACAAATCATGCAGCAGAATCGACAAATCTTTTGGATTGTGAACCCCAAGCTTTTGCAGGCGGTCTGCGGCCAGCCAGGCGTGGGCACCCAGATAGCCACGGGAAGCCTCCGGTGCAATTTCGCGCATCAGGATTCTGGCTTGATCAACTTGTCCGCGCCTCTCAAGTACCGTACCAAGCAGAAAGCTAGCCCGCTGATTGCTTCTTTCAAGACGCCACATTCTTCGCAGTAAAGCTTCAGCAAAAGGCGGAATATCCTCGGTTTTCAACAGCGAATTGGATGTTTGCGCAGCTTGACTATCGGCAGGTGGTCCCGGCGCTAAGGCCGAAGGTTCGGAGTGATTGGATTCCTGATAGTCGCTCAGCGAATTCTGAATGATTTCCCAATATTCAGCCGGAAGTTGTTGTCGGCGATAAAATTCAAAGAATAGAAAGTTGCCTAACAGCCAGGACGCAATGACGGTCAGAGGGATCGCAAAAAACAGATTCCGCCATCTTCGAGAGACGAACCACGATAAAATCGCTTCGTAAATGCCATACGCCAAGATGGACGGCGAGGCACATAACTTCAGACAGTCGATAAAAACTTGATAGGTGGATGTCATGGATCGATTGCCCTGTCTGAGACGTCCGGCCCAGTACTGCCTGGAGGCACCTGAAGTTTCATGCCCATCGCCACCGAAGTGGTCAGGCTAATCAAGATCAACAATACCGAACTAATCGCCAAGATACGTCTGATCCACCGTTGCTCTCGCCACTTCATCGTCAGCCAAGACTGGCGTTCGGTGGAAATTTGAGCTTGCAATTTGTTAAAGAGCTTAAGTTCTTCAGGATTGGTTGGAGTCAACAGAGACAGCGCATCACCGTGTGGCCAAATGAGCAGGTGATTGATGGTAGCGTAAAGTGGAAGTAGGTCTGGGTCAGTCTCAGGAATTGGCTTTAGTAAGGCAACCAACAGGCGGTCCAAGCTAAAGAATAATAAGACGTTGATAAGGAAGTTCACCAAGCTAATAACAAGATAATTTGCTTCAGTGAAGCTTCCGTCAGTCTGACTTAGAAATAGGTAACAGTTGACTGATAGCGTACAGTAGCGGCTGAGCAAAAGGCAGGCGGGAACGCATGTCAGAATCACCACGCTGTGGATCGCACTTCTCTGAAGAATCCAGCACCACACTGCGGCCAGGCACAGAAGAAATTGCAATCCCAAGCTGGGGCTACCTGATGATGCCACAGCAATTAGGCCGCCAGAGAAAGTGAAGGTAGCCGATTCGAGATGATGGTAAATTCCGATATTGTCCAAGGTTATTGAAAGCCCGCTTGCTGACTGATTGGCTAACCAGGTATCGAGACTTGTACTCAACACGGGAATTGGCACAGTCATCAAAATCACCAGTCCCCATGCAACCGGTTCTGGCCAGCCTCGTAAACTACAGCGTCCTAGCCCCCAAGCCGCGACAAACATACCTGTCGAGGCGTGTGCCCAATTCGAGGACCAAGTGACCACTGCATAGACTAGAGTAACAACGGCTACGACATGTAACGCCACCGAAAAAAGAATACGAGCTTGATGCTGCGTGACTGGTCCTCTACAGCGAAATCCGATCAGTATGGCAAGTAGGATCCAAACAACTGGCAACAACTCGGTGTTTGAGTGGTGCCACAGCAGGCTGGCCTGCTTCAGCATCAGTGGTGCAGTCGCCAACGTAGGCAAAATTCCCATCGAAATGTCCCACAGTAGCCGAGCATTGTCGTCAGGTTTTGACTGGCTACCTGGAAAGGGCTGTTGAGTCATGACGCTAATGATGTCGCAACGCCTTGTGTTGATTGGTCACAATGGGACGCGGTAGTTGCTCAAAAAAGTCGTGTATTTGCCGCAGACCGACAATTGAAGACACAAGGTTAGGTATTTCAGGCCCCAGCCGCTAGAGGGGTGAAAAATTTCCCTTTATTGTTGGAATTATAGTTGATGAATCCCAAAAATTGGAATAAACTAACTTTTCCGATTGTAGACATCTCAGGCCAATCCTTTTAGCAAATCGGGCTATCGGACCGGTAGTTGAAAGAATTTCGAATAAAGGAAAGTCGCGTGCGTAATAGTATTTCCACAGGTGTTGCATTCCTAATAGTCCTTTGTGTCGTTACTGGACAAGCCAGTGCCGATTTCTTTCTTTCACTTAGAGCTCGTGGACCCGGTGGAAGCAACAATCTGCTTTTGACCCCAGGGAGCACCGTTCAGCTAACTATCTCGGTCGAATCTTTGGTAAGTTCGCTGGACTATAACGGTGGTGACTTCGATATCAATGCATCGGGTGGAGCAGTGTTCATCACGGCAACCAAATTGATTTCGGGGTCGGGTGGTTGGCTTCCTATGCCAGCCGCAGGTGGTCCGGTACGGGCATTTTCCGCTTTAACAGCTTCGCCTCACTCATTTACCGGTGTAGGGCAGGTTTTGAATCTTGCCACGATTCAGTTGCAAGCGGGAATGACCGAGGGGGTTTACAACACGAATTTCACCTCGGTACTGCAAGTCAACGGAGATTACCTGCCGATTGACACATCGATTTCTAATTTTAGCTACACCGTTGTGCCCGAGCCATCCTCTGCTATGTTGTTTGGCTTGGTCGCAAACTTCGCTCTGTTCTATCGACGTCGCCAGTAACTTCTTATTCGTTTGGTTTTTCGCTACAAGCGAGAGACTTACGGCCCTCAGTTGCGTACATCGCTGCGAGCCGCCAAAGAACGAGAAGAGTTGTGTAAATACCAATGGGCAAGCCTGCGGGATTTGATGCGAGCGAGGA
>DAIRSD010000231.1:0-7295 GCA_036804625.1 Aureliella sp.
GGTTGAATGCTCGCGATCAAGTTCAAGCTTGCCAAGGCGGCGGCCGGTGAGGGAGGTAAGCCAGAACTGGATTGAAAGCCGATAATCTGATCGACAGAATCAAAAAGGTTGAGAGGACTGGAAACCGAACGAATCTCCGGGATTTTTAGTAGGTTCTGTTGGACTTCCCGCATTCGCAAAAGATTGCCGGGCGAGAGCAGTTCATCCGAGTCGCCCTGTAGAAACACTTCCACAAAATTCGTGCCGCAGAAGTTCTTGTTAAAGTAATCGACGCTTGTGGGCATAGGATGGTCGGCCCGAAAACGCTCGGCCAAGTTAGGGTCAAATTGTAAGCCCATTGCGTAGTAACCTGCCAAGGCGAGCAGCAAAATATGCACCGACACCCCCCATCCTTTATATTTTGTTCGTAGCCACCTGCAACTCGCGATCAGAAGTTCCACGATGGAAAAGGAGCCGCCCTTGGTTCGCGAGATATTGGCAGGCGCAATGATTTTCAATCTCGAAATTCCAATAGGCACTAGTGATATGGCCAGAATAAGCGCAATCGCGACACCTACTCCGGCGGTTACCGCCAAATGGCGAATGGCAGTTACCGGAATAAGTAGCAGAGAAAGAAAACCAACTAAAGTGGTAAGGCTAGTCAGTACGCAGGCTCCGCCGACGTCTTGGATGACTCGCATGAGTGCGGCGTCGATGCTAAGCCCCTGTGAGTATTCTTTGCAATAGGCAGAAACAATATGAATGGTATCGGAAGTGCTAATGACCATAATCAACAGCGGTACCGCAGCTACCAGAATCGTAATCTTTCCAAATATTAAACTTGTCGTAGCGACCGCCCAGATGCTGGCGACAGCACCCACCGCGATGGTCAGGCCAGCGATGGACAAGCTGCGATAGGTTACAAACACAATGGTTCCGATAATCAAGACACCCAGCGGCAACTGGTACTTCAGACATGAGACCAGCTCAACTAGAATCCAGCCCTCGGAAATTGGCAGACCTGACAGGTGGAGTTGCTCACGCCCCAACTCTTTCTTCTTCAGAGTGTTTTCCAGTTTGCTTCGAAGTCTCCATTTGGCACCCAATCCCATCGAATCGGCTTTGAGTCGAATCAACATGCAGAGTGAATTTCCGTCTTCCGATATAAGCCGGCGGGCCAGAAGTTGATTCTGCTGAATCAACTTTTTCATGGCGGGCAGATTTACTTTGGCTTGCTCAGTTGCCGATTGTGGCCACCAGGCGGGAATCGGAAAAGCGTTTGAAAAAGCCGGCAACTTGCCTGCGAGCATCTGTTTTCTGACCACATCTCGCAATGCCAACTCCGCTGCAGAAGGCGGCTGATCGGTGGTCAGGGGTATTTCAGTTAAGGCAGTCACCTGTTCAACTTCGGGAAACTGCTTCAACTCGTCAGCGGCAGCTCGAATAGCGTTCAGGGTCTTGGCAGTGAAAAGCTGCTGGCCTTCATGGGTGGCAGCAAAGACCAACATATCGCTGTCGCCACCAAATAGCTCGGCCCTTTGCTGATATTCGCGAAAAGTTTGAATATCGGAGGTGAATGACTCAAGGGCTGAAATGCTAACGGGCGTTCGGTAAATCTGCCAGCTTGCCAATAAAGTTATGGCAGCCACGATCGTAAGTAGCAGGCGGCTCTGTGTCAGTATGAAATTTGCTAGATATTTAGGTATGGTGATATGATGCTGCACGTTTGATGGCTCCTTGCCTGCCCGAAGCCGTTCCTTCACCTGCAACAACGAAAAAACGCTTTGTCATATTCTTCAAAATTTGGAGTGGTCGTAGTATAACTAATGTCTTCCAAAGTGAAACAGACTAATCCATTGCGAATGAGAACCAATAGACCAGCATGGCTGGCACGATTTACGAATCAATAACCATGACACTTTCCGGTTCCAATTTATGGATCATATCGCTTAGCAGCCTAACTTTAGTGGGCATTGCTTTTGTGATCGTGATCTATCTCTGGAAATCTCATGGGAAACGCCATCAGATACAAACCGCACTTAGTGATCTGAATCATCGACTGACTCAATTGGAGTCTCGTTTGGACGTGCAATCCACCGTGCCCCCGATGCACATTTTTTTGGAACCCAAAGACCGACGATGGCACTCGAAGGATGAACTTTGCCGCCAGATCGACCGGTGGATGTTGCAAAATGACTTTAAGCGATTGGGCTATTTTTCCATCGAAGGCATGAACCGCGAAGAACTTTGTACCTACCTTTCTCAGGATCGTTTGCTGGTGGGCGCAATCCGCATGCCAATTGACATCTCGGAACCCTATGTCGAATTCTGTTTCAGCAGTGGGCCTTCGGGGCAGCGCGGTGGAGTGGGCAATCCGCCGCAGTGCACCATTGGTACCACCGATGGAGTGGCCGGACGTTATTTTCAGGGGCGTCTTTCGGACGATTTGAGTCTGCTGGATCAAATGCATGGGGCGGCGCGTCAATTGCTTCAGGGTCACATCGCCACACCGGTTGATCCTCTGCGCATTGCTGAATTTTTTGAGGAAGCACATGCTTATGAAATGGCTTGTCGCGTCGCATCTGGCGGGATTAGTCAACAGGAGATACTCGAAGCTTTGCGACGCCAAGGCGTACAGCCTACCGCGCATCAAGTGGCCGCAGTGCAGTGTCAATGGCAATCGGCCATTCAGGATTATCTGCTCGAATTTTCTCCGCAGGGCAAGAATTGTTTAGTCGCCGGTCATCAGTTGCTGATTGTTCACGATGGGAGCTATGTCAATTTTTTGAATAGCCAGTTGAGCCAATTGCTGAGGCACTCTTTAGCGGATGTTCAGGAGATTCAATTGCTCCGCCAGCAACTGGATCAACTGCTTGATCGATTCCCGCCACGACAGGCAATTTCGAGATTTTTCCGTTTGTTACCGTCGGCTTGTGGACTGCGTCTGGTCGATCAACTGCAACATCCCGTAGCTTGCGATGTTTACGCGCTGTGCATCTCTGATAATTTTAATGAAGAAAGTAGTGTGGATGGCTGATCTAAGAGAAATGACAACGGCAATCTTGGCTGATGAACAGAGGTTGTTGCAGGGCGGAGGCAAGGCTGGCCAAGATCGGCAACGCAAGCTGGGAAGATTGCCTGTGCGCGAACGCTTGCAAGTTTTGCTGGATGCGGATCGGCCTTTCTTGGAGATTGGTTTGTGGTCGGCGTATCAAATGTATCCCGAGTGGGGTGATGTGCCTGCGGCGGGAGGCGTGGCTGGCATTGGTTGGGTCAGCGGACGCCCTTGTGTGATCGCAGCCAACGATGCTACGGTCAAGGCCGGTGCCATGTTTCCTCAGTCGGTCAAGAAGATGATTCGCGCTCAGAAGATGGCTCATCGCTTGCGTCTGCCTGCCATCTACTTAATGGATTCGGCGGGTGCGTTCCTGCCTTTGCAAGATGAAGTCTTTCCTGACGAAGATGATTTTGGTCGGATCTTTCGTCACAACTCGGTCATGTCAGCGGACGGAATTCCTCAGATCGCAGCGGTCATGGGCAACTGTATCGCGGGTGGGGCATACTTGCCGGTACTGTGCGACAAAATTGTGATGACCGAAGGCAGCCAACTGTGTCTGGCCGGTGCAGCCTTAGTCAAGGCTGCGATCGGGCAGGTGGTGGACAACGAGGAGGTGGGTGGGGCAGCCATGCATTCGAAAATCAGCGGTACCGTCGACTTTCACGAGCCCAACGCCGCCGCCTGCTTGCAGCGAGTTCGATCCCTGGTGGCGTTGCTGCCAGAGTTGCCCGCCGAGCGCAGTGGCCCTGACCCAGCCAGACCCGGAGAGGATTTGTACTCATTGATCTCCGCCGATGGAACGGGCGAGTACGATGTGCGTGACTTGCTGAGTTGTGTTGTGGATGCCGACAGCCTGGAGGAATTTCGCCCAGAATATGGCAAGACGCTCGTCACCGCCTATGCGAGAATCCAAGGCAACCCCGTTGGCTTGGTAGCCAATCAGCGCCAGCGTTGCAAAACGTCCAAAGGAGAAATTCAGATTGGTGGCGTGATGTATGCCGATGCTTCCGAAAAAGCCGCTCGCTTTGTGTTTGATTGTGATCAGAATCGCATCCCGCTTGTATTCATCCAAGATGTACAAGGATTTATGGTCGGCAAACAATCGGAACAGGCGGGTATCATTCGTTCGGGAGCTTTGTTAGTGCGTGCGATGAGCGTCGCAACTGTTCCGAAATTCACAGTGGTTGTTGGCAGTTCGTATGGTGCTGGCAATTACGCCATGTGTGGTCGAGCCTACGATCCTGCCGTCATTCTGGCATGGCCCAACGCTCGTATGGCTGTGATGGGAGGCAATCAGGCCGCAGATACTCTGCTGACCTTGCGATTGCGCGACGCGGAGAAGAGCGGCAAACCGATGAGCCCAGAGCAGATCAATGAGTTGCGAGACACTATTCGCCAGCAGTACCAGGAACACACCGAAGTGCGTCACGCTGCATCGCGCGGTTGGGTGGATGCGATCATTCCACCGGACCATACTCGGCGATGGTTGGCTGCTGCATTGTCGGTCTGCACACCTGAACTGCTTAGCAGAGCCCGATATCAAGCGAGGGAAGTGTGAGCAAATTCATTAGAATTGGTAACGCCCAAGCTTTTTGGGGTGATCGGCCGTCAGCAGCATCCGATTTATTGTCGCAGATGCCCGACCTGGACTATCTGACGATGGACTACTTGGCCGAAGTATCCATGTCGATCCTGGCGGTCCAGCGCGAACGTCGTCCGGAACTGGGTTACCCGCAAGATTTCGTTCAGGTGGTGAGTGGACTGGCAGACTACTGGACCGCCGGTGGGCGCTGTCGATTGATCGCCAATGCTGGCGGATTGGACCCGAAGGCATGTGCGGTTGCTTGTCAACGGGTTTTGGAAGTGAAAGGGTGTCGTTCGCTGAAAATCGGTGTTGTCTCAGGCGATAACATTTTGTCTCTGCTTACCAGTGACGACGGACGCCATGCGACATTTTCTAATTTGGAAAGCGGACAACCGCTAAGCACTGTTCAAGATCGGCTGGTAACCGCCAATGCCTACTTGGGATGCGGTGGAGTTCTTCAAGCGTTGCAAGCGGGCGCCGATATCGTCATCACGGGGCGAGTGGCCGATCCGTCGATGGTGCTGGCTGCCTGCGCGCACGCTTTCGATTGGCCTCTGGATGATTGGGATCGATTGGCCCAGGGCACCATCGCTGGACACTTGTTGGAATGTGGTACTCAGGTTACCGGAGGCATCTCGACAGACTGGTTAACCATCGATGATCCTGTCCATTTGGGGTTTCCCGTGGTGGAAATTTACAGCGATGGCACACTGATCGTTACCAAACCGGAAGGTACTGGTGGCAATGTAACCGAGCACACAGTCAAAGAGCAGTTGTTGTACGAGATTGGAGACCCTGCCGGATACCTGAGCCCCGACGTGGAGGTTTCCTTCCTGAATTTGTCGGTTCGTCAAGTGGCACAGGATCGAGTCGAAGTCGTGGGCGGTCGTGGAGCGCCCAAGCCTAGTGCACTGAAAGTCAGCGCCACCTATCGCGATGGCTACCGAGCCGCTGGCATGTTGACAATTATCGGCCATGAGTCCGAACTGAAGGCTCGACGCAGTGCCCAAATCGTTCTGCATCGCCTTGGAGAAGCCGGATGGAGCTATCGAGATGCGCTGGTCGAGTGCTTGGGAAATTCAGCCAGCATACCGCTGCCCAGCGGCGTACTGGATTTGGGATGCAGTTTCGAGACAGTCATGCGCCTCGCAGTGGAATCCGATTCGAAAGAGGCCGTGGAGGCCTTTTCGCAAGAGCTAATGCCGCTAGTGACTGGCGGAGCCCAAGGGACGACGGGGTATGCCGAAGGGCGGCCTCGAGTACACAGTGTATTTCGCTACTGGCCCTGTCTGGTGGATTCTAGTTTAGTACCAGCGCAAGTTGATTTTGTCACAACCGGGGACACGCTAACCAATCGTCATTCCATCGTCCAGTGGCCGCCCCCCAAACCGGTTTTCGATAAGATCACTGGCGATAATCCTTCATTGGTGACTGCAACGACATCTCCCCTTGCACCGCGTCAAGGAGAGGGGTTGGGCGAGATGAAGTCGGCTAAAAAATCGAAACCAGTCCGATTGTTAGACATCGCATATGGGCGCAGCGGCGATAAGGGCACCGGCGCCAACGTTGGCATTCTAGTGAGAGATCTGCAAGACTATCCAGCCCTAGCAAATTGGCTGACCGCAGAAAGAGTGCAACAGTATTTTCAAGCGCTCAGCATCACCGTCGTTACACGTTACCAGCTACCGAACCTGGGCGGCCTGAATTTTATACTCAGCGGTGTACTGAAGCAAAACATTCGTAACGACGCCCAAGGCAAGGCTCTAGCCCAGGCACTTTTAGCCATGCCGCTGGATTCTTTTCCGAAATAGTTACATGTTTCCAAATTAGTCAGTGTTATCGAGTTGTTTAATGTTGTCGAGGAAGAAACCGGGCGCTAGCGCGCTAGCGGCTGATCTGCTCTTGGCGCTGCGATTTCCGCATGAGAGTACCTACTGAATCTGCCGCGCTATTTTGTTTTCGACCCTTGCTTCTTTGGTGTCGATTTCTTAGTTGCAACTGACCTCTGCTGGGAAAGAGATTTTTCGTATTGGCGAATGAACTGCGCAACCGACTGTCGCTTGACGGTTCGTCCAATCAATTCCAGCGGAAAACCTTCTAGCTTTTTAAAACGAATGCACGATTTTCCCATATCGAGTCGTTTGTCTAGCTTTTCCAATTCCTTGTGAAACCATCTAGCCAGTGGAGTTGGATTGTCGCTATCGCCCCCGGTGTAAAGCCCCATCATGTAGATGGCAAAATGAGTTTTTTGAGCAGCTAAACATATAAACGGTAGCGGCTGTTTGGGATCGCAGTGGTAGCCCGCTGGATAGACGCTGTGGGGCACAAAGTAACCAATCATTCCGTACTGCATGCCTTCTTGGGCTGTCGGATCTAGGTTCGCTAAGATGACTTCGCGAACGGCTTGGATAACTTGGCGACGCTCGGCGGGTAGCTCGGCCATATAGTCTTTTATGGTAGTAGCTTTGCTTTGCATGGATTACCTACGATTTGATTTCAGTTGATGATCCAGTTGGCGGGTCGCTTTTCCAGAAAGGCGCGTAAGCCTTCGCTGGCTTCTTCACTAAACCTTGCTTTCAGATGTTCTTCGATCGAATTGCTGATTTGGTCTGGTGGCAGTGCTTGATGACGGTAGGCGTGGGGCAAGAGCTTCTTGGTTTGACGAATGGTCTC
>DAIRSD010000232.1:0-7263 GCA_036804625.1 Aureliella sp.
ACCAGCAACGTCCCTATTTCACGCTGCGCGATGCGCGACAAACGCTTTCCACGGAAGCTTCTGGAAGCGGACTAGAGGGCTCTATCTATTCTGGCCTCGAATCGTTGACTTCGAGACTACTGGACCGTGAATGGCAACGAGACGATGGTGCAGCAATGCGCATTGGACGCTGTCTGATCGATGCCAACTGGGGCCAATCGACCGATGTGGTCTATCAGTTTTGTCGGCAATCAAGGCATGCCGCTGTGATTATGCCCAGCCACGGTCGCTTCGTTGGTGCGTCGAGTTTGCCATTTAGTGAGTACAGGCGTCGGCCAGGAGATCGCGTGGGACTCAATTGGCGTATTCCCAATGTGCATGGCAAGCGAGCCATCCGTCACGTGATCTACGACACCAATTGGTGGAAGTCGTTTATCAATGCACGCCTTTGGGTTTCAATGGGTGATCGAGGGGCTTTGTCAATCTTTGGAACTAATCCAGAGACTCACCGGATGTTGGCCGAGCATCTGACGTCAGAGTACTTTGTCAAAACCCAGGCCCGAGGTAGAACGGTAGACGAATGGAAACAAAGACCCGAGCAGCCTGATAACCACTGGCTGGATTGCCTGGTGGGAGCATCCGTAGGCGCTTCGATGCTGGGATGCGTGCTGCCCGGAACAGACGCCAATGTAAAATTGAAAACCGGCCGCTTGAGTTTTAGAGATTTGCAACACAAAAAAAGAAACTGATCGACGGGTCAACGATTGAATTTAGATTGGCATCTGTCCGATCGAGAATGTCGCGACAACGCGGCTTTAGGCTCGCAGCCAAAACGCGAAATGACGGTTCGTCCTAAGCGCTTTAGGGAAGACGACACGCGTCAGCGATTAGGCGCGAGATGCGTTGATTTCAGAACTGGCCCAACCGCCGACTCTGTTGTTTGCAATGGTTACAGCCGTAGAAAGGCTACTCGAACAGCAGCAACTGCTGGACGCCTTGCTTGGCGGTACTTTCATCGAAGCTGCCCAGGATTCTTCCAGCAGCAGCTTGGCCGCTCAGGAATGCTCCTTCAACTCGTGATCCGTGAGTCCAATCGCCGCAGATAGCGATTCCGGCCTGTTGATCAAAACACTGCTGTAATGGCTCGGATGGAGAAACCGATGCGTATTTCCATCGATGCGCCGAGGTATGAATTGGTTTCTGAGGTTCCAACGAGAGGGCCTGAAACAATTCCGCAATTCCTTGCTCAATCACAGACTCTGCGGGTGTGTCCCAATTTGCTCGAGTCCATTCTGGATCAAGATGAATCAAAACTGTCTCTGAATGAATGACACTTTTGGCAGATTGAACGTGGGACTGTACGCACTCGTTGTTGCTGGGCGTCTTTTCTCTCCGACCGGGTTTAGTAGAGTTACGGGCAATCCACGAAATTGAAGAATCATGCACGAAGGCTCCTACCCATTGAGTAGTGAGGGAATCTGGGAACTCGGCCATGACTGCCCAGCAGGGCTGCATTGTGATCCCGCAGAACAATTTGGCCATGGTTGAAACTGCTTCAAGTAGGGTTACCGACTGAGGGGCAGGGGCAGAGACAACCAGACGATCGAATGCACCCAGTTCTCGCCCTTGAGTATCGCGCAGGAGCAGCTTGTCATTGACCTTACTGATCCTTTCTACTTGAGTATCAGTTTGAAGCGAAATCCCTTTCATCAGGTGATGGCAGATGGAATTCATCGATGGCTGAGCGACATAACGGACTTGATCATCGGACCAAGAAGCGATCTTGCCTTGACGTACTACAGCGATTCGCTGCGGTGGATCACCCTTCAGGTCCGGCCAGTGTCTCACCAGTCCTTGATCGAGCCATGCTTGAACATACCGCTGGAAACGTGGGTCTCTAGCGGTGAAGTATTGCGCTCCGTGATCGAAAGTCAGACCGCTTTCCGTTCGTCGATTTGCCATGCGACCTCCGACGCCACGGCTTTTCTCAAACACAACTACTTCGACACCGTGATCTGCCAGGGTCCGAGCCGCAATCGCGCCAGACATGCCGGCTCCGACTACAGCTACCTTTCGCGAAGACCGTGTCCGCGATGCCCCCACGCGCTGAGCGAATAGAGTAGGATTCAGTCGCGTTGCATGCTCGCTGGTTGGACGGCTTCGGACTGTGCCGAGGATCGGTTGAGCCGGTTGAAACGGCCGATCGAATTGTCCCAAGCACCAAAGGATACCTCCATAGGAAGCAGGATCACGTCCATCAAGAGCATACCGATGATTCAAATCGATCAGCAATCGTAAAGCTTCTTGAGGGGTTCGTGTCCACTGTAAAATGGCTTTGCCCCAGGTCATTCTCAAGTTGTTATGGAGTTCTCCGTGCCGCAACAAAGACCGCTGGGCGGCATTCCAAAGCTCATCGTTAGTCTGTCCACGAGCCAATGTTTCCCAGTCGTAGAGTGCTGGACGAGGATCGTTTTGATGCTCTGTCAAGGTTTGCCTGGCCCACCCAGGAATCGCAGACAATGAATCGAAGCTATTCGCATATCGACAGTAGACGTATGCCAACTCACGCCAAATCAAGAGTTCATCCAAGTATTTCTGGGCTCCAGAATTGTTGGCCGAGCGTGCCTCTCTGGCTAAACGCAACGGTGAGACCATTCCATAGTGCAGGTAGGCAGACATACGGCTGACGCCATCAATGAGTGCATCGTTTCTCCGATTAGCATAGGATCGAAGTCCACTCTTTTGAAACGCCCTCCACCGTTCATAGCCAGCAGTTGAACCACCGCGAGTGTCTCGAATTGGCCCGATGCCATGATCGATACAGCAGCTCGCTACCAGATCTGCAATCGACTGCCTTTCGAAATCGACACCGGCGAAAGGTAGTTGGTTGGTATCAAATTTCTCGCCTTTCGTCGTTGCTAGCGGCCACGGACGCAAAATTCGCTCTCGATAAAGATGATCAGTTGCCTCACGGAACTGGAACGCTCGATCATAAGCTCGTCCCACCAACTGCATTGGAGCCACACAAGCAGTATCAACTAGAACAACGGGAGTCTGACTTCTCTGGAGCAGACCAGAAAGAAATCGGCGAGGCGGGGCGACTGGCATGTCTTCGGTGATTACTACCGCTGATTGGTTCGCCAAACTAACCAAATGCTGCTTACGGTCCGCATGCGTCTGCAGATGAAAGACGTAGCTCAGATCGGCATCCAGAGCCTGCTGCTGCACATCTCTCGCGGCCTCTAAGATGAACGTTTGGTGCCGATCGGACGCATACTCGTAGGTCTCAGATAGACCATGGTAGATGAGCAGCGGCTTTTTCAAAGTCGAAGCAAAATACCGAGCAACGTCTAAAGCCGGGTTTTCTTCCAGGCGAACAGCCGTACACATCCAATACAGGATCGAATCCCCGGTGGTGTAGGGTCGCGACTGTGGGTTAGCTAGCCGCGTGCGTTCTCTCAGGTGCTCTGGCAGTTCTCGGATCAATGATTCCATGTCAGCCCGCGCTCAACTGCTGGACAATCGACTCACCAACCAAGCGGCCACTCAGCATCGCTCCCTGAATGGAAGCGATATCAGTGTAGTCACCACAAACGATCGGACGTGCGTACGATTCGAGTTGTTGCTTAGCAGTTTTCTCGAAGCGCGCTGGTAATAGTTGATTTTGCACCGGCTTTGCGTTCTCCACTAAGATTGTCTTCAAGTGCCGCCACTGATTCACCTGGGAACCGAACCACTGGGTCAATTGGCTGAGGATCGCATGTGTGTCGGGACGAATTGGGTTTTGCTCGTCCGTGGCCAGCACCTGAACGCTCACGGATATTAGCGATTGACCAGAAGGTGCGTAGTCTGCCGCTACCTGGCTCGGCACACAAAGAGTATTGATCGGTCCAGATTCATCACCATTGAGAATCAACACTGGCTCCGTGATCGGTGAGCGCTCGGCGGCGAAATAGGCGACGGCTGAGGGATGCCCCCGCTTGGGTAGATCGTTACCGAGCAGTCTGGCCGCATTCCACGGATCACAAGCCACGACAACTCGCGACGCCTTTAGACGATCAGATGCTTCCAACAGCAACCAAGGGATCTGACTTTGGTCGAGTCTACGAGCCCAGCAAGGCCCAGCCAGCCAGCCTCCTATAATGATAACCGGATCCGTATCCATTTTGGAAATTCCCGATTTCTAGCGTCTTTCGCGTGATGGTTCAACTGCGCAGCGTTTGGCTTCGACGAGCTGCTTGGTAACGTTGTGCCGGTATTCAAACATTGCTTTCAGCTTTCGCTTGACCAACCAATCACCCAAAATATGACCTAGCCATCCCAGTGGCAACTGATAATCCACGTCATCGCGCAGAATTGTTGTTCCCCGCTTTGTCCTGATCATCAAGTGACGATGATGCCAACTTCGAAATGGCCCTGATGATTGAATGTCTGCAAAACAGTTTGGCGGATCGTACTCGACATGTTCGGCAACCCATCGAATCGGAATTAGTCCCAGTACTTTACCTGCCAAGACGACTCGGCTACCAACTCGTAGTGAACCGCTTGATTCTACGACCCGCATATTCTCCCAAGGCGGGATGAGTTGCGTAAGAGCATCTGGACTCTCGTGAAAAGCAAAGACTTCTTCGACCGCCGCCTGAATATCAGTCTCTTTACAGAACTGCATTGCAGTCTTAATCACTTTCTGAGAGTAGACATTCCGCCGTCTACACCAAATGTCTGACCTGTAATCCAGCCTGACTCAGGGCTAAGCAAGAATTCGGCGATGGCTGCAAGATCATCTGGCTTTCCCGCCCGATTCAAGGGGTAGCGACTGTTGATGGACTGGCGGGCGGAATCGCTGGCGAAAAACCTTGCCGAGAGCGGCGTTTCGGTGAGGGCCGGAGCAAGGCAATTGACGCGGACCTTTGGTGCCCACTCTGCTGCCAACGAGCGCATCAGACCTTCGACGGCACCTTTGGCTGATGCAATGGACGCATGCATCGGCATGCCCTGCCCTACAGCAACGGTACTCATTAAAACTACACTACCCGGACTTTCGGCGGTGTTGGTACTCAAACCGGGCCAACAAGACTGCAGAAAACGAACTGCACCAAGAAGATTGACTTCCCAATCGTTGATGAAGTCATCCTCTTTTAAACTGCGAATAGATCCCAGGGTAATCGAGCCGGGACAGTAAATGGCTGCCTGGATGATTTCCGGTAGGTCAGAAATTTGGAAGGACTTTTCGGTGAAATCAATGGCAACATGCTGAACTACATCGTCCACCTGCAAATCGTCCAACTGACGAGATAGCACTACGATTTTCGAGGCCCGACGCCGTAGCCGCTCAACCAAAGCCAGCCCAATGCCCTTGGATCCTCCCGCAACGACGATATTTCCCAGATGATCAGTCATTTCGCTCCATTAGGAACTGAGGCATTATCACTACAAAGACATGAGTCAGTGATCGTTAGCTACGCTTCTGAAAGTTCATTGACTCTCCACAACTGCATTATAGACTGATTGTAATAGAATGGTCCAAGGATCCATGCCAAACATGGAACCGCTCGCGGGTGAGCATTTACGAGGCTTGTCACACTGTGAAAAGCCAAGTTGCCAGTGATGTTCAGCCAGTCATTCTTATTGAAATACGATGGGGGCATAGACCGATGAATTGGAAGCGATTTGCAAAGCTGATGGCGGTGCTGATACCGCTGTTGCTGCTGTTGGATGCTATTTGGCTGGGGATATTGATGAAAAGTTTCTACGCTCAGCAAGTAGGGGCGATCATGCGACAGAATGAAACTGGAATGAATCCGCGATGGGGAGCAGCCATAATTGTCTATCTACTGATACCGATCGGATTGATCTTGTTCGTCAGGCCAAGAATTAACGATCAAGCTGGAGTTGGTAATGCATTTGGATGGGGAGCGATTTTCGGAGTTGTTTTGTATGGAGTTTACGACTTTACCAATCTGGCTGTACTAGAATCCTGGACCACCGCTATCACCATGGCAGATGTATTCTGGGGAGGTGTGCTCTGCGGTGTGTTGAGTAACGCGATGTATGTGGTCGATCGCAATTGAGAAGCAGTTGACTACTCACGAAATTTAGTCTTGTCTCGTCCTCTGCGGAGAAGCCGGAAGGGTGCGAGTAGGTTATTTCGGAAAGTAGCAGAAGTACCATCAGCCCTCAACAAGATCAGAGTAAAATCGTCATCAATGGGTGCTGAAGCACTTTCACAAAGAACCGCGACCAATGTTGATAGGAAGCTTGCCGGATCAATATTTGCTAGAGATTGTGCCAGTGACCGCAAGCCCGATGTATTCAACAATTGGTCATTGGCTAGTCGCAATTCTGTCACCCCGTCGGTGTAAGCCAGCATCATGTCTCCCGGATTGAGTATGACTTGGGATTGCTGGTACTCTACGCCTTGAGTAATGCCAAAGGGAAGATCGGACAAGGTATTTGGGCTATCATCAACTTGCTCGCAAGTTTCCCAATTTCTATTTCCCTTGCGGAATAGTAGCGGCTGTGGGTGGCCCGCAGTGCACAGTTGCAACGAACCAGTACTGGCAAAGAAGGTGCCAACCACTGCTGTCGCAAAAGTACTCTCACCCAAATTAGTGAAGTCCTTGTTGATATCAGCAACGAACCTCCCTTGACTCACGCGATTAATGTGCTTTCGCATCAGGTCTCTTAAGCGGCTTGCAATCTGCGAAACCGCAGTGCCATGTCCGCTAATATCCGACAACAGTAAACGGGTTATTCGTCCTGAAGCGCACGACGACAGGTAGTAAATGTCTCCCCCGCTTGCCACGTTGTTATGAGGTCGTGAGTAGAGCCAAACATCCAATCCAGGCAAGTGAAAATGACGCTCGATGCCATGATTTCCGCCCCATACTTCCATACACTGAAGCGAATCGGAGTCGAGAGTGGAAGTGTTCATTGTTACCAAGTCTTGACTGACGAATTTCTGAGATTGTGAAATCTGAGCTTCTAACTCAGAACCGGAGGAGTGAGTTTAATGTGGACGACTATTGCATCTTATCGGGGCAATCCTTTGAGACAGGACTACCCCTCTAGAGCACTCCACCAACAGAATTGTATACATGAAGCAAGCTGTAGTCATCGGGACTACTTTTCCTTCAGGTCATTCGGAGCGAAGCGAGTCAAGGTTTCTTGACTTATGCAGATTTAAGCTGTGTTATTGTGTGGACCAATAACCTACAGGATTGAATGCTTTGCAAAGGGGGATTGTCATGATACTAGGCTAATGATGTCGTGTTTTCTGAGCAT
>DAIRSD010000233.1:0-7256 GCA_036804625.1 Aureliella sp.
GAGCTTGCTCGCAAGTGCTTGCAGTCGGGGGCTCGGCTGTATGTGCTTGGGATTAAGGGTCACGCCGATGCTAGGTTGGCCGATCTGGCCGATGTGTTTCAGTGGGTGGGTGTTGCTAAATTAGGGCACCAGATCCGTTTTTTCAATCGCCATCAGGTGGGTCGAGTCGCTCTGGCGGGTAAGCTGTTTAAGCACAAGCTGGTGCTGAGCGGATGGGGGTGGCCAGGCTTGGTTCCGGACTGGACCGCTCTTCGAGCCATGGCACCGATTTTTATCAGTCTTACTCGCGATGCGCGCGACGACACCATTTTGAGCAGTGTCGTATCGGCCTATCATCGCCAAGGGATACAGATTGTTACGCTGGGCGACGTGGCACCGGGGTTGCTGGCCCCCGAAGGGCTGCTGGCAGGTCGCGCGCTAAGCAGCAGTCAGTGGTCTGATGTCTGCTTTGGATGGCAGATGGCTCGTCAGATGGGCGCTTTGGATATCGGTCAATCGGTAACGGTCAAGGATCAAATGGTCTTGGGTGTTGAGGCCATCGAGGGGACAGATGCGCTGATCGAGCGCACAGGCAAACTGAGTCCCCGTGGGTTCGCCTTGGTTAAAGTGGCTAAGCCCGACCAGGACATGCGCTTTGATGTTCCAACGGTTGGGCCGCTAACCATTCAGCAGTTGGCTCAAGCGGGCGGAAAAGTGCTTGCCATCGAAGCGGGCATGACGATTTTGTTGCATCGCGAGTTGACCTTGGCAACCGCTAAGCGACTAGGGGTGACGATCGTTTCGGCAACCGATCAGCAAGTAGCCGAGCGTCTAGGCCGGAGCCGTCGGGTAGTTGCTTGATTGGGCGGTTGATCCACAAATCTGAAAAAAGCGCCTTGGTTCAGGGCTGACACATCGCTGCCCGAGTTACTAAAATAGCTTGCTTCGAATGAAGTATTACCAATCTTTGTCATCTGGCAGAGCCATTGCCACCTTCTTTAGTTGCACACGTATCAGCTTTTGTGTCGATAATTTAATGAAAACAGCTTCCGAGTTATCCATTGTCCTGTTCCCGCACCCGGTTTTGCGATATCAGGCAAAACCTATACGCCGAGTCGATTCAGGGTTGGCCGCAATCGTACAGCGCATGTTCGAGCTGATGTATGAGCATCGTGGCGTCGGGCTGGCCGCAACTCAGATTGGCTTGCCTTTACGACTATTTGTTATGAATCCCAAGGGGACTCAGGGCGAAGGTCAGGAATTGGTGATGATCAATCCCGTAGTTTCTCGTCCAAGGGGAACGGAAAGCGGCGAAGAGGGGTGTTTGAGTCTTCCAGCAATCCATGGGTTCGTCAATCGTCATAAGACCGTGCTTGTCAACGCTTATACTTTAGAAGGACAGGAAATCCATCGCGACTTCACTGGTTACGAGGCCCGCATCATTCAGCATGAGGCGGATCATCTGGACGGAAAGCTGTTCCTTGATCATCCTATGATCGACACCGACTCCGAAGAGGTCATGGACAAGCTGGATAAGCTTTCCCGAGATTTTACTGCGCAGCAAATCAGCGGGCAGGTGCCTGGCGATCAGGCAATCCATGCCGAACTGGCCGAGTGGGAAAAGCGTTATTGTTGACCTCTGCAATTCCCATAGTTTACTTGTTGGATGGTTTCTACCGATATGACTAGCCAACCCATTGTTTCCGACAACTTCAGCGAATCGCAGATTGTCATCGCGGGGCAGTCTGGCAATTTGAAAGGGCGACTGCTTCAGCCTAAGAATGGTACGGCTCGCGCCGCAGTAATTATCAACAATGCAACGGGTGTTCCGGCCCGCTATTATCTGCATTTCGGTCGCTGGCTGGCTAGTCAGCAGGCTGTAGCGGCTCTGGTTTGGGACTATCGCGATTTTGGTGAATCGGGCAATCCGCGTCGTTCGTCGGCGACACTTGCGAATTGGGGTGTGGATGATGCAACGACTGCCAGACGTTGGTTGAAGGCTCAGTTTCCCCATTTGCCGCTATGGCTAATTGGTCATTCGCTGGGGGGGCTGGCATTGCCGTTTCAATCAGAACTTGAAGGAATCGATCGAGTGATCACGGTGGCTGCCGGTCCGGTTCATCTAAGTGATCATCCATGGCGGCATCGTCTGATAGTTGGAAGCATCTGGTACGGCCATGGTCCTTTGCTAACCAAAGCGTTTGGGCACTTTCCAGGTCGCAGACTTGGGCTTGGCTCAGATATCCCAGGGCCCGCTTTTTGGCAGTGGCGGCGATGGTGTAGCCGACGTGGGTCGGTGATGGTCGACCCGCACATGCCACCCTTCCTAGGCGACAACCTTCGAGCGCCGGTTAAGCTTGTTGCTTTCTCCGACGATGGCTTGGTGCCACCACCTGCCGTGTGGCGATTGGGCGACTTGATGCCCAATGCTCAGATTTCTCGTTGTCTCATTCGACCGCACGAACATGGGCTCAACAAGATCGGCCATGTGGCGTTTTTCTCACCTCGAAGTCGCGCTGTCTGGCCGGTGGTGATCGACGAGAGCTGAATGCCAGTTTCGATATGCGACTTAACGCTGCCACTGCAGGTTTGGCGATGTGGGCTGCTGAGGGTATTGTGCTGGACTGACTTGGTTGATAGGGCTAGTCGACATGGAGCTTGAACCATCTGCGGAATAACCCGCTGGATTTACATTGGCCGTGGCGGTAGTAGCAAGCGAGTTGCTGGCGGAGTATCCGGCCGAAACGACTGCTGGAGTAGCGATGGGGTCAGCGGCCAAACTGGTGGTTGGCAAGTTTCCTGCCGGCGTTGTTGCCGACTGCGAGCCCATTGGATTGTAGTAGCTGCCCGGCATTGGATAAGAGCCAGTTCCTGGCGGGGGAACTCGTGTCATCCCCTGCATCGGATACCCTCCACCACACATGTTCTGACATCCTGCCTGAGAAACGACCACCAACGTTACACTAACCAGGACGAACCAACGCATTGTGTGTTTCCTTTGCATTTTGGTGATAAAAAAAGCCAGGTTGATCGACGTGAATTGGATGTGCCCTAAAGGCTACTGATTTCCACGGATTGGGCCAAGAGCAACCCGTGGGGCAGCTAAAACATTGTCAATAGTTTTGTTTTGAATTGCTTTCTATCCTCGACATTCAATGCAACCAATCATGTAAACTAGGAGGTGCCCAAGTGATGTTTCGCGTGGTCCAACTTAGAGTGTTCCAATCAGTGGTCAAATGACCACTGTGTACAGGCAAGCTGCGAGTTGTTTAGGGGACACCTAGATGCAAATGAAAGTTAGTGGGAGTGGGTTGATTTCTATGTATGTCGCTCCGGTTGATTTAGGGGGATTTGAATTGTTGCGTTGGTGCGCGAATGCTTGGAATTGGAACCGATTACGAATTTGCCGAACATGTTTCAGCGTGTTGTGTCTGGTCGCATTATCGGCGTCGCTTCGTGGTGATCCCCAGGGCGCTAGTCAATTGACCTCATTGCCTGCCTACGAGAAGTTGGTCCTGCCAATTCTTAAGGAGCACTGTTTGCAGTGCCACTCTGCGGAGCAGTCGCAGGGGGAATTGAATTTAGAGAGGTTCGTGTCGATCGATCAGGTCAAGGGTGACGTTGGTACTTGGCAACACGTTTTAACTCAACTGCAGATCGACGAAATGCCGCCGAAGGATGCCAAGCCGCTTGCGAGCGAGTCGAAGGCCGAACTGATGGCTTGGATCAGTCAGATGTTGGACCAGGTTGCACTGGCTAGCGCTGGCGACCCGGGCCCCGTGGTCATTCGACGATTGTCCAATCGCGAGTACACTTACTCCCTTCAGGATTTGACCGGAATCACTTCGCTAGACCCAGCTCGCGAGTTTCCTGTGGATGGGGCTGCAGGTGAAGGGTTTACCAACGCGGGTGCAGCGCTGGTGATGTCGCCTTCACTTCTGCAAAAGTATTTGGACGCAGCCAAGCAGGTCGCGCAGCATGCAGTTTTGCTACCCCACGGAGTCCGATTTTCGGCCAGCGACTCACCTTCGGATTGGACCGATGAAGCTCTGAACGCGATTCGCCGATTTTACGCTCGTTATTCCACGTCGGGACAGGCAGCCCAGACAGTACAGCAAGGGATCGAACTGGATGTGGGAACAGGCAGTGGGCAATTGCCATTGGAAGGCTACTTGAACCGTCTCTACGAAGAATCCGGTGACCAGTCTGCTACTATCCTGAGCGATAAATATCTGGAGCTTCTACGAGTGGCGCTGGCGGACGATCGCCCTTCGGTGTTGCTAGATCCGCTTCGTGAAAAATTCAAGCGGAAGCAGCTTACAGCAGCCGACATTCAAGCTTGGCAAAAAGTGTTATGGAAATTTAATAGTATCGGCCATATTGGTCGCTCTGGTGGACCAAAGTCCTGGCAGGAATCGGTGTCCCCGCTGGTTGAACAACAGGAGTTGCGTTTTAAGCTTGGAGGCGACGGTTTCGACAGCAGTCAATCTCAAGCCGTTTATTTGATCAGTGGGACCGCTGGCGATGGCAGTGATCACGATGCTGTGGTTTGGCAGAATCCTCGCTTGGTTGCCAAGGGACGCCCCGATTTGCCGGTGGCCCACTTGCCCAAGTTGATGGCTCATTTGGCTCAGGAAAAGGCTCGCATCATCGAGAGTACGCTGGAGTGCCTTGCCGTAATATCGGGTCAGAGCGGCCAGGCCGACCCTGCGATGATCCAGTTGTGGCGAAGTTATTTAGGAATGAGCGAAACACGGCTCGAGCCCCTGCTGGCAGATCGTTTGGAGCAGGTTGCCAGTTACAATTTCATTCGAGGCTGGACTGGAGCGAATGCGTTAAGTGTGTTGGCGAATTCTTCGGACAGCGCGGTGCGTATTCCAGGCATCATGCAGCCCCACAGCGTGGCTACTCATCCAGCCCCGGATCGTTCTGCCGTGATCGCCTGGAAATCAACAACTGCTGCCGAACTTACCGTCGGTGGTAACCTAGTTCATGCTCATCCCGAATGTGGCAATGGTATAAGTTGGACTGTCGAAGTTCGACGCGGTTCGTCTGTCGAATTGCTCGGCTCTGGTGTTTCCCAGCGGGCTACTCCGATAAACTTCGGTCCGTATGAAAAAGTGTCCATCCAGCCCGGTCAGGCGATTGCGCTGGTGATTAGCCCACAAGATGGAGATCATAGCTGCGATCTAACCACAGTGAACCTGAATATCACCGATGGCTCTCAGGTTTGGGATCTAGCGAAGCAAGTCTCCCCAGAAATCTTAGCGGGAAATCCAAATGGTTCATGGCATTTTCTCAGCCAGCCGACGGGAGCGGCTGTTGAATCGGATCTGCCTGCGGAAGTGATTGCTTGGCGACAAGCTCCATCGCCCGAGCTGGCTGTGCGAGTGCGCGAGCATCTGCAACAGCACCTTTCGATGACGCACCCGTTGTTGGAGCCGTCTATACGCGCGTTTGATTCGGGCCAGTCGGGTAGTGATATCGTTATTCATGCACCCGCACTGCACAAGTTGGAAATTCCCGGCGATCTTGCCAGGGATTGTGAGCTGGTAACCACAGTTCGGCTGACTGATCCGCTGCAAGGGAGCGCTCAGGCTTGGATTGCAGGTCAGCCGCCAGAATCGCCCCGCGTCGTTGCGCAGCCAGATGCTCCGTTGATCGTAGGGCGAGACAGTGGATACCGCGAGCGTTTGCAATCTGATGTCGAGCAGTTTTGCCAGCTATTCCCAGTTGCCGAATGTTACAACCGGATCGTGCCGGTGGACGAGTTAGTTACGTTGCGGTTGTACTATCGGGAAGACGAGCCACTTCGCAGGCTGATCCTGAATCCACAGCAGACTCAGCAGTTGGACCGACTGTGGGCGGAACTTGATTTCATCGCACAGGCTCCTATCAAGCAGGTTGCGGCTTTCGAACAGATCTACCAGTTTGCGACGCAGGATCGTCCGGATTTGGTCAACGACTTCGAACCCTTGCGAGCCCCCATTTTGCAAGCTGCAGAAGAGTTTAAAAAAAACTTGTCGGAAGCTGAACGTTTGCAAAAGGAAGCGATCATTGAACTTGCCGAAAAGGCGTGGCGTAGGCCGCTAACGGAAGAAGAGCGAGATGAACTGCGTCAGTATCCGCCGCGGTTGATGCTGGTTCGCGTCTTGACCTCTCCGGCTTTTCTTTATCGAGCCGATCGAATTCCGGACGAGACGGGACCGGTTAGCGATTGGGAATTGGCTACTCGTCTTAGCTACTTCCTTTGGTCCAGCTACCCTGACGAGCAACTGCGGGTGTTGGCGGCCGGTGGTAAGCTGCGTAATCCTGATGTGCTAGCAGCACAGGCCAGGCGCATGATGAAGGATGATCGAGTCTATCGACTTGCAACTGAGTTCGGCTGCCAGTGGCTACACGTGAGAGACCTGGAGACGCTTGACGAAAAAAGCGAACGTCACTTTCCGACTTTCAAGGCCCTTCGCGGTGACATGCAGCAGGAGGTGACGCGGTTTTTCACGGATCTCATTCAGCAAGATCAGTCGATCTTAAGTTTGTTGGATGCCGATCATACCTTCATGAACCAATCGTTGGCCAATCACTACGGAATGCAGGTGGCTGATGCAGGCTGGCAACGGGTCGACGGCATGCGCCCAGCGGGTCGTGGTGGCATGTTGGGTTTTGCGGCTGCACAGGCAAAAAATTCCGGAGCCTCGCGCAATAGCGCGATTTTGCGCGGGATATGGGTTAGCGAAGTGGTCTTGGGCGAGAAATTACACAACACTCCAAAGGGAGTGCCCACTCTGCCCGACCAGACGCCTGAAGGTCTTAGTGAGCGCCAATTGATCGAGCGGCACAGCGGTGATCCGGCTTGTGCAGGCTGCCACCGCCGAGTGGACCCGTTCGGGTTTGCACTGGAGGGGTTCGATGCCATTGGCCGCATTCGACAGGCGGATACTCACACGACGCTGTTGGATGGTACTCAGGTCAATGGACTAGCGGAATTGAGAGACTATTTGAGCAATCAACGGCGCGAGGATTTTTTGCGACAATTTAGCCGAAAACTGCTGGGATACGCTTTGGGACGCAGTGTGCAACTGTCTGATAAACCTCTGATCGACACGATGATCACCACCGATGAACATCGATTGGGCGATATGGTAAAATCGATTGTGCGCAGCAGTCAGTTTCGCAATGTACGTGGTAGAAGTTTTGAGTCTGGACTTTGATTCCAAATGATAGGAGTAGATGCGATGAACCAGCATTGGTTTTCACGGCGCAAATTTTTGCGAGGT
>DAIRSD010000234.1:0-7227 GCA_036804625.1 Aureliella sp.
GTCCTTTGCTCTTCCCCCTCCGCGCTTCAGGTCTATCAGTCCTGCCAGTGGAACAAACGCCAACGAACCACTGACGGCCTGATACCGCTGTGGGTTACCGATAGCTACGGGCGCTGGTCGTGATGGAATGCCTGGAATTCCATTCTCAGGCAAAAGATCAACCTCGATCCCGGTTGTTCGATGGAGCATTTTTGGCCATCGTCCTGGTGGCGGAACGAAAAAATCAAATCCGAAACTGCTGGCTAATTCCTGTAAGCGAGTTAAGTCTTTCTGGGCGACTACGATGTCTACGTCTTCGGTCACTCGACCAGCATACCCATGTCGCCAGACTGCCCAACCTCCGGCGACTACCGATAAAGCGTCAGCAGCCCGTAGCAGTCTCTCCAAATCTTTGATGGCCTTTCCATATCGGCCCGGCAAATCGCGAGGTAAGCATTGCTCTGGGGTCATCTGATGAAGCGTCTCCGCCAATTCAAACGCATTCCAGTCGGAAGTAACTAAGTGCCTATCCCAGAACCCTCTCCCCCGAAGCGGTGGAGAGGGTTCTGGGATAGGCTCTATAGATCGCATCTTTAAGAGTAGAGAAGTGTTAGTTACAGGCTACCTTTGGCGTTCGTTGTTGGCTGCTGGTGTCCCAAGTATTTCGGAAATCTTCGTAGGCATGTCGCAAACCACTGGGAAGGTCGATTCTAGGCTTCCATCCTAAGGACTTAGCACGAGAATTGTCCATTAACTTGCGGGGTGTTCCATCTGGTTTGGTCGCGTCAAATTCAAGCTGGCAGTCGCAGCCGACTGTCTTGCGAATTAGCTCGGCCAAGTCTGCAATCGACAGGTCTTCACCAGAACCAACGTTGATATGCTTCCGCATAGGCTGCGTCTGCGTTTCCCACAAAGATCGATCGATATTCAGCAGGTAGACGCTGGCCTGAGCCATATCGTCGACATGCAGAAACTCCCTGAGCGGCCGGCCGCTTCCCCAGATCGTGACAGTGGCTGCTCCAGATATCTTGGCCTCGTGAAACTTGCGAATTAAAGCCGGTACTACGTGGCTGTTTTCGGGATGGTAGTTGTCCCCCGGACCATATAGATTTGTGGGCATCACGCTGCGAAAATCAGTTCCGTACTGGCGGTTGTAGCTTTCACACAACTTGATGCCAGCGATTTTGGCCAGCGCGTAGGGCTCGTTGGTAGGTTCCAGCGGACCAGTCATCAAGGCTTCTTCCGGAATTGGCTGATCAGCCATCTTGGGATAAATGCAACTAGATCCCAAAAACATTAGTCGCTGGACGCCATGCTGATAAGCGGCATGAATGATGTTCGACTGAATCACCAGGTTCTGATGGATGAAATCGGCTGGGTAGGTGTTATTGGCATAGATTCCACCAACTTTGGCCGCCGCAAGATAAACGTGATCAATTTTCTGTGAAGCAAAGAAATCGTGTACCGATCGCTGATCGGTCAAGTCAAGCTGCATCCGACTGCGGGTGATCACCCTATCTGGATCATAGCCGCATTTTAACAAATACCTGACAATGGCAGAACCAACCATTCCGCGATGGCCTGCTACGAAGACTCGATTGTTTTCAGGAACGTTCATGCTTCAGCGTGAGGCTGCCATTTATTGAACCGAGCAATTTATAGTGCCTCGACAGGTTTTATTCGTGGTACTGAAAGGTTGTGAAGCCATGCTTCTCGACCAATTGATCGCGCTGGGCAGTCTTGAAGTCTTCCTGTGCCATCTCGGAGACCAACTCTTCGAAACTGATTTTTGGCCTCCATCCCAACTTTTCAATCGCCTTGGTTGGATCGCCCAACAATGTGTCCACTTCAGTCGGGCGGAAGTATCGTGGCAACACGCGAACTATGGGACGTGGCTGAGCCAGTTTGCCGGTTTCAGCAGACTTCACAAGCAATCCGATTTCGTCCACACCGCTGCCCTTCCAGTCGATTTCCATCTCTAGCTCTCTAGCAGCACAGGTGACAAACTGACGAACCGAGTATTGTTTGCCAGTCGCGATGACATAATCTTCAGGCTTTTCTTGCTGGAGCATCAGCCACTGCATTTCGACATAATCTTTAGCGTGCCCCCAATCTCTTTTGGCATCCAAGTTCCCCAGATACAAACAGTCTTGAAGTCCCAGCCTGATTCTGGCCAGAGCGCGTGTGATCTTGCGAGTCACAAACGTTTCACCTCGGACGGGCGACTCGTGGTTGAACAGGATGCCATTGCAGGCGTAAATTCCGTAAGCTTCGCGATAGTTCACAGTGATCCAATAGGCGTACAGTTTGGCAACTGCGTAAGGCGAACGCGGATAGAAAGGGGTTCGCTCGGTTTGTGGGACTTCCTGAACAAGTCCGTACAGTTCAGAACTTGAGGCTTGATAAAACCGAGTCTTCTTCTCCAAACCTAAGATCCTGATCGCCTCCAGCAATCGCAGACACCCAATGCCGTCCACGTCGGCTGTGTACTCAGGCGATTCGAATGAAACGGCCACATGGCTCATGGCCCCAAGATTATAGATCTCGTCAGGCTGAGTCTGCTGAACGATGCGGATCAAGTTGGATGTGTCGCTCAGGTCACCATAGTGCAGTACAAAGGTTGGGTCGTTGTAGGGGTCCTGGTAGATATGGTCGACACGATCCGTGTTAAAGCTGGATGCGCGGCGCTTGATGCCATGGACTTCGTAGCCTTTTTTCAGTAGGAAGTCTGCAAGGTAAGAACCATCCTGGCCGGTAATTCCTGTGATTAGTGCAGTTTTCTTAGTCATGGATGTCATGGGGTCGTGAAATGATTGTCTATCGCCTAATGTCTATCGCCTCTCGCCTAGTCCGGGCGCACTTCGTTCCCGTGGGTGACCTTTGCCAGGCCAACACTCATGATTCGATCGGATGACAAGTGTTCGAGGTATTTGGTCTAGGACAGCTTGGAAAGCTGTCCCAAGTTGGGAATTCCCGTAAGGTTTAACTACTATACCTCTGGTAGGGTGTCTGGAGTAGCAATGCCTTTGCATACTAAGTTCGAAGCTTTGCATTACGATCAGATGGTATCGAAGGTAACGGACAGCCCATTTGAAGCGGCTGTGATGCCATAGGGTCTACCGAGTTTTCCTTAGAATCGTAAAAAGCCAATTAGTCGACACTTCTCATGTCTGCCGGATTGAGCCGAACGATCAGACGGACAAGGGAACGGTCGATTTGATCAGCCGCCACGCGTTGGCGTCGGGTTGTTTGGTAGCCGTTTTTCAATGACCAGGCGACTTCTAGCATGGTTGGCACATAATCCGCAAGCGGAACGGTACAAGCCGTCCGGTGATTTATGAAGAACGGCTGAAGGACCGGATGGCTCGCGCCATTCCGCTACAAATAGGTCGATTGGATTAAGTGTCGATCGCTCCTAACAGGGAAACGGCTTTTGCTGAATAGCCAGTTCCAGGAACTCTAAAAGCTCTTTGCCACCATCAGGATAGACCAAATCTCCCAAGGCTTTCAGCAGATTTCGGTCGAGCGTCTCGTGATTGGGAGTCATAATACTACGCAGGTCAGCACCATCGTAAGCTTTTTTCTCCCACTTGCGGTAGGGTGAAACCAAGGCGGCAAACTTGCTGGCGCAGGCGGCTTCTATGATTGGTATCCGGTGCCCTGTTGTCGGGTCGACTCGATGATGCTCGGTAAGTATTGCCAAATAACAGTCGTTGGAAGGCAGCATTACGTCGATCACCTGTTTCATCTCGCCATCAATGGCAATTTCCCCAGGATCACGAAATCGGATGACTACTTCCTGGCGATCCACAATCAATTGCGTCCAACGACGAATGATGGCTCTTACTACCTTCTCCAAATCCTTTTCATGAACCAAGATATCCACATCTTGTGTGGCTCGCGGCATGGCGAGATACCCCACGTAACCGTACAAACCCATCAATACCCAATTCTCGATACCTGCTTCTTTCAGTACTGCAATGACTTGATCGGGCTCCACGTTCTGGCTCTCCCGGCGATGATCCTTGCGATAGGAACGGATGATGTCAACTGATGTAGCAATACCGCTGGAATGTCCCACAGGCCTTGTAGGCAGCCCGATGTCATGACTGAAGTTCGTAACATTCGGCATCTTCTGCTTCAGAGCAGCAATGATGCGTCGGTTACGTTCTTCGGTGGAAAGCATGGGGGTGCGTGCTTGGTGGTGCGAGTTTATTGACTGTTGCTTTTCTTAAACGAGCGGTAATCTTGGCTGCCGACTGAGAGTTCTACTGATAGTGACTGTTCTTCGTCTAGGTCCAAGCAGCGGACTTGCTGCTGGCCGCTTGGCGATGACAACTGATATCGCAGTTTGGACTCAGGACACTGAGCCATGCCACTGGCGTCGAAGTTCAGTCGGTGACCATGACGGCTCATCCAACCAACTTGCTTTCCTGGATTGCCGCGTACCAGGGCATAGTCAGGAACATCTTTAGTTACTACACATCCCGCAGCGATGAAACAGTAACGACCCAGCGTGGTGCCACAGACAATCGTCGAATTGGCTCCTACAGTCGCACCACGCCCAATGGTAGTCATTTCGTACAGGTTCCGACGATTGACCTGGGATCGTGGATTGGAGACATTGGTGAGTACACACGACGGTCCCAGGAAGACGTCGTCTTCGACAACTGTTCCCGTGTAAATCGATACGTTGTTTTGGACTTTGACATTGCGTCCCAACACAACACCGGGGCTTATCACTACATTCTGACCTAGGTTGCAGTTGTCGCCGATCTGAGCATTAGCCATAACGTGACTGAAATGCCAAACCTTGCTGCCTTTCCCAATTCTAGCCAGCGGATCAATCAGTGCGGTTGGGTGCGCATAGAAATTGCTGGCACTTTCGTTCAACATCTTTTGTGGCTGGCGTGCGTCACCATCGTGCTGAAGACTTTCCTGAGCAGCCTTTAGAACTTGCAGAACTCGTAATCCTTCAGCACTGTCCGTTCGCGGCTTCTGCCGCGTCTGACAACATTCGATAAAATGCAAACATTCCTGCTTTAGCGGCTCCTGTTCAGGGACAGCAAGATACTCGCCGGTCACTTTGTTTGGTGTTGGACTTCGGCCATCGGTCCATGTCAGGTAGTTGCGGTGAATAAGAAGCTTTTCAGCCCAAGGCCGAGTGTCGTCAAAGACGACCATGCCTTGCGAACCAACCACGGTAAGCTTCTGCTCCTTAAACGGAATCAGCCAGGTCACATACACGTGCGCGCGAACACCGGCTTCAAACTTGAAGGTAGTAAGCGTCGTATCGGCCACACCTTCGGTCAAATAAGAGCCACCCACGCAGCGTACCTCTTGCGGCAATCTACCTCCAACCAACGAAAGGATCACCGAAATATCGTGCGGCGCAAAACTCCACAGTGCATTCTCCTCCTGACGAATTTTGCCAAGGTTCAAACGGTTGGATGTGATGTACTGCAACCTGCCAAGTTCACCCGAGCTGACCAGTCGCTGAATTTCCATGACACAAGGGTGATAATGAAGCAGATGGCCAACCATCAAAATGCGATTGCGGTTGGCGGCCAGTTCGACCAGTTGCTGCCCTTGAGCCAAGTCCAGGCACAAAGGCTTTTCAACATAGACATCTTTATCGGCAAGCAGTGCGGCCTGAGCCATTTGGAAGTGCAGGTGAGCCGGTGCAGCGATTGCAACCTTAGTAATTGCCCTGTCCGCTAACACCTCGTCCAGCGATTTACATCGTTTGACTTGGGCATAGTCTGGTCCGTAGCTGGACAGTATTTCGTCGCTAGCATCGCACAATGTGTGCAGCGCGCCGATGGCATTAAAATTGCGAGCTAGGTTTTTACCCCAGTAGCCCGCACCGATAAGTGCTAGATCTTTCATGGTTTTTTAGGCGTTAGGCAATAGGCTTTAGGCATTAGGCATTAGAGGTTAAGCATTAGGGGTTCGGGGGCGACGCTGTTAAGAAAGTTCTAATCGTGGTTTCTCACAGCCGAATTGTGGATTGGTCCCTTTTCCCCGCGAAGCGCAGGGAACAAGTTTAGGATGAGGGGGCCAAGCTGCCTTGCGATTTCAGGTTTCAATTTTCTAAACGGCGTCGGGTGTTGGATGAGGAGGATTGCACCACTGCGTGATGCGGCATGGAGCGATGTAGGGGTTTCCGCCCGCCGGCCAGCTTGGGAACTGTCGATCTAATCAGCCGCCACGCGTTAGCGTCCGGTTCCCAGAAGAACCGGGTGCTAATGCACTCCGGCTGATGACAGGTTCGGAATTTTATTTGTGAACAGTTCCTGATCCGCCCCCCCGCTGCTCCCTACTCCTGAATAAGCGCTTTGTCCAACCGATCCGAGATCGACAAGACTTCAGCCCATCGCTGCATGTATCCTCGATCAAGCTCACCTTGTACAAACAGGATATCCGCTACGTCAGCCCAGTCGCGAGGTCGGTTAGCCAGTAGCTTGAATAAAATCAGATCTTCTGCTGTGACGCACCAGACAGGCCTTTGATCCAGTGGAAATTGCAATCGTCGAGAAAAGACCGAATTCTGAAAGGGAGTTTGGTTAAGGAACAGGTCAACATCAATGGAAGAACCCTCCTCGACCCAAGCCTTCAACTTAACCAAAGGCATTCCTCCGACTTGATCTCTCCAACCGCTCCGATAAATCTCAGGAATTTCATAGCCTCGAAGTTCAGAGGCTATTAAGAAATCTTCCCAGGATCTTTCCGTTTCGACTTTCGGCATAGAAAGCTGAACATCAACATCATAAGTTGGACGTGGAATCCCATGAATTCGAACAGCCAATCCTCCCATGATCGCATATTCTATCTTCAGCGAATCGCATAGATCAACAACATCCCACAGCACATCTTCAACTGACTTCGTCATCGATAGCTTCTGAACTGCTGCAACTAGCTGGATCGATTGGAAACGCACGTCGCAAGCCTTCGCAGATTCTTTGATTCCGCAGATCATTTTCCTGCTGCAGCCGCAAAAATCTCCGTTTCACTAGCTCCTCTGGCCCCTGACTGAGAGCTTTCCATGCAGCTCGGCTCAAATCAAGCGTCAATCGCAGACGTTCTCCAGGTGTCATCTGACGATACCGCTGTAGAGTTTCTTGGCTAAGCATGGTGGAAGGGTGAAATATGAAATATGAAATATGAAATATGAAATGTGAAATGTGAATTCTGCATTGTGAATCGTGACTTCGTGGAGATCGTTCTATCAGCTATTTTCCAATGGCG
>DAIRSD010000235.1:0-7224 GCA_036804625.1 Aureliella sp.
GTGCTGCGTGGACTGTCGATTCAGGCTTTAACCCATCGATACGTTTTGTGGCTACCCACTGGGTGGCGTGATCACGCAGAATTGATCAGCACGCTGCAAATTGTGCTTCAGCAACTCTTTGGAAACGCACCGGAACCGCTTTCCGATGATCCCGAATTGGCAGCAGCGCAATACAACGGACGCTCACTGATCGATTTGGCAGCATCAGTTGATCCACACAGTGTGCCCTTGGTCGCGTACGACCCGGCTCTGGACGCTTTGCAATTGGGGCTTCTGGACTGTCCGGATATTCAATCGGGCATTGGCACCAGAAGTGTCCATGGTCAGGTTGGTGCCATGGGTCAGGCCTTGGCCGACGCTCGGCGTCAACAACTGGCAGCGGTTGGCCGACTGTGTTCAGCGTTTATCGTCTTATGCAAACTCAACAGCCTGCACGATCATGGATTGCTGGATGTACTAACCACCTTGCGTGATACCATGCCTGGTGTCCAGCGAATTCTAGCGGTCAATCGAATCAAAGCCAGGTATGAGCCAGCCGTCGTGGCTCACGAGGCACGCGCTCTGGTGGACCGCTTCGACATCGCCAGCGTTTTTGCGGCCTATGATTTTCGTAGCGAACTGGCTCAGCGTCGCATACCGCCTGTGCCCACTGGCATGGTGCCCGAGGCGGATGGTTCGCCGCAACCAGTTTTCTTTCAAGTCGGGCAATCGAGTGCTGCGGAAGCATTAGAGACTAAGACCCCCTCACCCTGCCCTCTCCCCCGAAGCGGTGGAGAGGGTTCTGAGGTAGACTCACCCTACCCTCTCCCCCTAGGCGATGGCGAGGGTTTTGGGGTAGGCAATCAGTCCGGGCCGGTTTACTTGTATCATCTGGGGCAGCGGCTGGATCAAGGTACGCTATCGCGAGAAAGCAACCGCAGTCTAAGACTACAGTTGCAAACTCGCGTCGTCCAGGCGTCCCAGTGGCACCTGAAGAATCCTCAATTGCGACGCCAACAAATCGGTGACGCTTGGCAAAGCATCGCGGCAGCTTGTTACGAATTGATGACGCAGCGAGACGCGGATGGGCACGTCGAATTGCGAATGCAGACTTCGCCTGCCATCATCGAACAGATGTCGGAGAGCTTGCGGCGCACGGCTCCCATTTGGTTGCGGCCCAGTCTGTCGATCGATCGTTCGGCCCGACAACTCCAAAAAGCGGTTGTTGCCAAGACTCAGGGTCTATGGTGGGCTCAGAATGCGTCCAAAGCAGTAACTGATTTGGCCAGTCGATTTCGGCGCGGTGAAGGTGGACAGATCGTGACGCCCGAACGGCTAGTTAGGTCGATACGACAACACGATATGCACGATGCGCTGAGCAATCTTACTGATGACCCAATGCATCAAGCTTGTCAGCAGGCACTTCAAAGGTTTTCGGCGGAGAGCCAGCCAGAATTGGACGCATCAGCGCTGGACCAGTGGAGTCGATTGGTTTGGGAGAATATGCCGCTATCTAGTAAACTGATGCGTGGTGCGCAGCCTGTGGCATTGATTACCGCACCGCTGCTAGCGGCTCTGTTGCTGCCCATTGACGGTGGCGGATCAGCGGTCCTTGTGTTTGCGTCGGTTAAAGAATTGTTGGCCGCAGCCGGCATTGGTGCGTTATTGGGCGGAACAGTTGCCGGTCGCCAGTTGCTGCACGTGATTCAGGGTGAAGTTCCCTGGAGACAACTAAGCGACCTGTTTGCCATGTTGTGTGACTGTCTAGGTCTGCCAAGGCCCGCGCAGGAAGAACTGCCCAGTTGCGGAACACAAAGTCGACAATTACTATCCAGCCTGTCGCCAAGTCGTGAAAATTCTTCCATCGCAGGTTTGGAGGTATGGCAGCCCAATGAAAACAGTATCGCAAGATTACAGCGATTGACTGAACTACTGATTTGACTTGCGTTGTACACCTAACTGCAATGCCAAGTGCATGCACCCTACTTAAACAAAGTGCGAGCGGTTACATTAAATACTTCGACACTTCTCGCCGATCACCACCACTGCTAACAGCAAAATCCTACTCGTACTCATACTCAATGAAATGGTACTCGTACTCCTACTCGGAAGCCCAAACGGTTTCGAGTAGGAGTACGAGTACGAGTACCGCACAGGCTGAGTACGAGTACGATTTTGCAGTCATTCCAGACTTTGGGCAGCACTTGGTAGTGGTGATCGGCGAGAAGTGTCAATATTTCGCAATGAAT
The DNA here is from genome assembly GCA_036804625.1 of Aureliella sp. Lineage (GTDB taxonomy): Bacteria > Planctomycetota > Planctomycetia > Pirellulales > Pirellulaceae > Aureliella. Next base: position 2,229 of record DAIRSD010000235.1, read on the forward strand.
TTTGAATGACTATCCATTGAACTTTCTGCAAACAGCCAACCCATGGTACCTCTCAATAACTCGCTAGCCAAACGTATTGCAGAAGCCACGACCACGGTCTTTGGCGAGTCGGCTTTGTCGAGTCGAGTCGTTCAGTACTGCCATCAGTTTGAAAAAGATCTAGAAAACATTTACCAAGGTCGCGGTATTCGGGCTCTTCTGCTCGCCATCGTAGGAGCCAAGGGACAGGGCAAGACGTGGATCGCTAAACAATTGATCCGCAATGAAACAGTCCGCCAGCAACTCAAGAGCGGCGATCTGCAAGCCGACGCCACGACGCGACTGGTATGGATTGGCCCAGTTGCACCCGACGCGCTCGATTCCAGTAACGAAATTTACTACTCCTGCCCAGTCAGCGACATGGTCGACCTGGGACAACCCTTCGTACTGCTGGACACTCCAGGCATGACGGATGCGGACCAGCGTGCCGCGAAATTGGCACATGAGTCGCTTTCACTGGCCCCGATCAAATTACTTGCAATCGCCCGAGATCAAATGCGCGCGGCCATCAATCTAAGTGTGGCACAACAGATCGACGGATCGATCTGTGTCCCTGTCATCACGTCTGTCGATCCGGATCAGGCCGAGCAGTCTGAGTTGCAGAGCGACCTACGCAACCTGCGGGATCAATTGAAACTGATGGCTCCACATTCTCAAATCACGACCGAAATCCTTGTTCCCGACTTTGAGGTGACCGGCAATGAATCGGCTGCTGGCACCCAGTTGAAGGCTCAGTTGCTGGACTTGCTTTCGGAATTAGGCATCACGCAGTCCACGCTCAGCACGGCTACCGAACTGCGACTGAAATCGGCCGCGCAGCGACTGAAAACGGAAGTCGGTCAATTGATCCGTCAAGAGTTGCCTCAGTTGTCCGAGGCGGTGTCGCAGCTTCATCAGGAGACCGAGCAACTGCCTGCTCGCGTGCTTGCGAGCCTATTGGGCAGTCAGTCGGTGCTTGAAACTGGGGTCCGTATGCGACTGCGAACTCGAATGACCAGCGACACGTCGGTACTTTGGTTTCCCTATCGCACGGTGATGTCGGTATTAAATCTTACTCATGGTGCCTGGGATCGTCTGGTGCTAGCCATGACTGGCAGTGTCCCCAGTATGTTTGGTGCCCTTTCCACCTGGGCCAGGAACGTGCGTACCGGACAGACCTTTGCAACCGAAGTCAACGATGGCATTCGCCAGCGTACTCAGCAGCAAATTGAGGATCGGCTGCGGCCAAAGTGTGAGCAGTTTCGACGCGCAGTACAGAAACTGAGAAGTCGCGAGGATCGAGTCGCTCTGGTGCCGTTGCCAGAATTGAGCGTCAAACTGTTGGGAATCGATGAGTTCCAGATGCGCAGTCGCGACATTTTTGAACTGACTCTAGATAAGTATGCGATAACTCGCTGGCATGTTCAACTGCTGGCGCTGCTAGGAACGGTGCTTTTCTGGACACTTATGGCAGCACCCATCGTTGTTTTGTATCGCGATTATTTTGGTGCTGTTTGGTCGGTCTGGTCGGGCGTCGAAACAGATTTGGAACGATTTCCAAGTCCGCGAGCTGGACTGTTTTTGACCAGCCTGTGCCTATCGGTCTTGCCTTTGATGGTTTTCTGTATGTTGGTGCTAACTCTAGCCTTAAGACGAAGCAAGATGGTCGCTATCGCTGGAGAAATTGCTCAGATGCTTCAGAAGGAGATCGACCAAATGCACCAGTCTCAGCAGGTACGGATTCATTATGACGACGAACTGCTGGAACAGGCCGAGTTCTTGTTGAGCATAAATCGTTGATCACAAGAATTGCCAGTGAATCCATTTCAAGCGCGTGAACGGTTACGAAACGTCATATTCTGGTTCGAGTTCCTGCACGCAGTCGGCAGTGAATTCAATACCATCATAGATGTCGCGCATCATTATCGAACAATCAAGAAACGGCAGTTTGAAGGTTGATTGGATCCCTTCCACATCGTCACGCAAAAATCCGTTACCAGTTCTAAGCATCACGATAGCATGTGGTTGATGCTGTTCTAGCACGAGATAACATTGCAGAGTAGGAATGGTAAGGTAGGCTGTCATTTTTTCATCCAGATCGTATCGCCGCGTTGAAGGAGAAAGCACCTCGATGATCAAGACTGGGTGGTCTTGAAAGACCGAGGTCAGTTCATTCGAATCGCAGACGACTTGGGCGTCTGGGTAGTAAAAACGCTTTTTCTCTTTTTGATCGATGCGAACCTTTGTGTCGGAATCTAACGGCTGACAACGGTGACCATGTAACTTTAGGGCAAGCTGAACAAGACAATTCAATTTGACTCGATTATGTCGCAGTGTTGCACCTGACATCGATCGAATCCAACCATCAATGTATTCGCTTTTGGTAAGTGCCTGTTCCTCCTTTGATAAGTACTCTTCCACAGTGAAGTATTCAGTTCGTTCCGCACTACTCATTTTCCTTCTCCGGTGGGCTAGCAACTTGTAAGCAAGAAGAATTATGGTATCAATTATGACTTGCAGTGGTACTTTAGGCGTAAAAGAGGTTCTGTCACTAACTTAGGCAAAAAACCGTGAAAAGCAATCCGGTTGTCCATTTCGAGATATACGTGGAAGACATGCCTCGAGCCAAACGATTCTATGAAGCGGTATTGGGTGTCAAGCTAGAGTTAATGCCGGCTCCCACAGTTGAGACAGCCAATATGGAAATGTGGTCGTTTCCGTTCGACCGAGAAAATGGAATGAACACTTACGGAAGTGGTGGAATGCTGGTGAAGATGGAAGGCATGCCCGCTGGCGGAAGTGGTACTGTGGTTTACTTTACCTGCGACGACTGTGCCGTGCAAGCGGCTCGCGCTGCCGAAAATGGAGGGCAAATCTGCATGGAAAAAATGTCGATAGGTGAACATGGGTTCTGCGCTATGGCGCTAGACACAGAAGGCAACACGATTGGCTTTCATTCGATGCAATGATATTATCGTTAACTTCTTCCAAAATGATTTAGACTTAAATTTGTGACTTGTGCATGTTACTACTGACGAAGTCGGATTTTGCTGGAATCAGGCTCATGGCCCGTTCGGTGATCGCTGTAATCGTCAGACTTGGGTTGACTCCGATGTTGGCTGAAATCATGCTGCCATCACAGATCATCATGTTTTGGTAGTTGTATACTCGATTACTGCTATCGATTACTCCCGTTTGTGGGCTGTCTCCCATGCAGGCTCCTCCAAGAATATGGGCAGTCGACGGAATTCCCAGCAAAGTCTCACTGCCCATAACCATCGCCTTGCCGTCCACAATCTTTTCAACTCGACGGGCCAATGACTGAGCGACCGGATTGAACGCAGTGGGCGCTTGCCCACCTTCCAGTTGAGTCCGAACCAGTCCCAGTGGAGACAATTGCATCTGAAGTGTTGAATCGATACTTTCCATGTATAGCAAGATGTGCGTGCGCTTGCTCCAGTCGTCCGTTAGGAATACTTTTAGGTTGTTGATGGGGTGCCGCACCAAATCCCAGCATAATTTGAAAGTACGTTCGAAGATTGAATTTCCCATTACCATGGGAGCCATGAGCAACCGCCAGAATCCAGAACCAGCCGAATACTTTACTGGTTCGATATGTCGGTCGCGATCGATGTTCACGATCGATCCAATGGCGATACCCTCAGAAAAATTCTTGTCGCGCCCATAGCTGGTGACTCCTATGAGACTTTCCGAATTGGTGCGAACACCTTTGCCAAGTGCTTCGGATAATCGTGGCAACGAAGTTTGCTTCAGCCTAAGCAACAAGCCCATCGTGCCTAAAACGCCTCCAGCAAAAATAACATTTTGCGCGGTCACTCGACCATGTTTTGGAAACCAATTCAGTGAGTCCTTGTAGTGAATTTCATAACCCTGACTACCGTCGGGACTTAGCGGCTTGACATTGACGACTTCAGTTTCGGCTTGGATCTTACATCCGTGGCGTTGGGCCAAGTAAAGGTAGTTCTTGTCCAGCGTGTTCTTGGCGTTGAAGCGACAGCCAAGCATGCAGCCACCGCACAGATTGCAACCGGTCCGATCGGGCCCTTGTCCGTTGAAATAGGGATCAGGCACAGTCTCCCCGATTTTGCCAAAATAGACGGCCACATCAGTCTTTTGAAACGCGCTGCGATCTCCCAACTGGTCGGCCAATTCCAACATCACGCGATCGCTGCGGCTCATGTACGGATGCTCAGCAGCCCCCAGCATCTTCTTGGCCAAAGCATAAAAAGGAGCAAGCTCGGCTTCCCAATCCCTGAGACCTTGCCACGAACCGGAATGAAAGAATGGGGGCTTTGGAATGGGCAGTGTATTGGCGTAGACCAACGAACCACCGCCAACGCCAACACCACTTAACACGGCAACATGTCGGAAATAAGTCAGCTTAAACAAGCCCTTCAAACCAGCTTTGGGCATCCACATCCACTTGCGCAAATTCCAATTGCTTTTCGGGAAATCTTCAGGCCGATGAAACCAACGTCCCTTTTCAATCACCAAAACGCGATATCCTTTTTCAGACAATCGCAGCGCAGAAACCGAACCGCCAAAACCGCTACCAATGATCACATAGTCATAATCGTGCAGCATCGTCATCACCTAGAGCAACCAACTGCCAGTCGAATCAACTAATAATTACATTCGCTTGGGCGATGTGTCCAAGAATGAATCTCAAGCTTTGCGAACCAACTTAGCATACCAATTTGTTTAAAGCTCAGGGCGGGCCGGGCGCGCTTGATCTCGAAATTGTTGGAGAATTTGACCGATTTCATTGGCGATCCGGTTTTCACTTTTCTCCCGGCTGAGTCGCGGCAACTGCTGCAATTCTCGCATAAATAGTCCGAAGGTTAGCCGGAACGATCGATCTGAGTCAGCATTTTCTCTCAGGTGAATCATCGATGCACGTGCTGACCGCAATTGTTCGTAAGCTGTCTGCGGTTCGGATTGCTTCTAGTGGTGACCC
>DAIRSD010000236.1:0-7214 GCA_036804625.1 Aureliella sp.
CGCGAACAAGCGGAATGACGTTCGTGTGACGATTGATCCGCGTAGTCCTCAAATGAATTGCTTGGGCCTCGTCGAACTGGTCTCGATGGAAGCTTCTTTGCTGGAAGCTACCGCGCTCATGTTAGGTTCTCAGGCGTCTAACAATCAACTGTATCACGAACTTGAGCAGTTTATAGTTGAAGTCATCCATACTTTGGTTGGCGTTGTTGAAGCCAAAGATGCATATACGTGTGGACATAGTCAGCGAGTCGCTCTGGTTGCCAGAAGGCTGGCCGAAATAATGCAACTGCCAGCAAACCAGTGCGAGAATATCTTCCTAGCCGGATTGCTGCATGACGTTGGCAAGATCGGCGTGTCAGACGACGTCCTGTTGAAACCGGGACAGTTGTCAGATGCCGAATTCGAGCAAATCAAACTGCACCCAGTCATTGGTGCCGAACTGATTAAAAAGCTGAAACCGCTTGCCAAATTACTTCCTGGCGTGATGCACCATCACGAATCTATGGACGGATCGGGTTATCCACACGGCTTGAAAGGTGAAGAGATTCCTATGATGGCGCGAGTGCTGGCGGTTGCCGATGCCTGGGATGCAATGACCAGCGATCGGCCATATCGACCGGGGATGCCCATTGAGAAAGCCCTATCCATTCTCAAGGGTGGTTCGGGACGTCAATGGGATAGCCAGGTCTTGCAAGCATTTTTCGAAAACGTCCCGGCCATGCAGGATGTCGCTGAATATTGGCGAACGCATCTGTCGGGCATCTGTAGTATCCCTAGTTCGCGACCGGAAAAAATCCCCGTACAGTCTTTCGATTTGACGCCGCCGATCATATCGACCGCAACAGCTAATGCTATCTAAGTGTTGTTGCCTTTCATTCTAGCCTTCGTCGCCATTCTTTAGGCAATTTGTAGGGGCATACCGTTCCTACAACCGATACTACTGCTACAGTCTGTTTTAAAACGGGGTGATTGCTGGCATTGCACATCGATCGGCAGCTTCTAGTCTTTATGGAAGCATCGTGGAAATCGGCATTGATCAGTTCTGCCTATTGGAAAGTATTCGAAGACAAAAATGCGCTGCACCGAAGTGGACAACGTGAAAGCGGCCGTAGCCGTTAGGTGGCCCAACAGTATTGCGCATTCTGCGATACTTTGGGTAATCTGCCTAATGAGCTATGGAGGTTGCTGCGTCTGGCTGCAGACGTCGACACTTCTCGCTACTCCGCCAGATAGTGTTCCCGCAACACCCTCAGCTAGACCATTTGATATCGTGGAACTTTCTCCGCCGAACTTCGACATCCAAGTTCTCAATTCAGCTAGCGAACTTCCCGCTCAACCTGAAAACAACGGTTCGATGGTAACACTTGCCGTCAAAGAAACGCCGTTGCACTCTGTACTTTCCTTAATCGCCCAGCAGCAGGGGCTAAGCATTGTCTCGCCAAGTTCGCTAAACACGAACGTTACGGTTACCCTCCAGCCAACCACCCTGGAAAACGCCCTGGACGCTGTGATGGCGGTCAGCGGATGCACGTGGACACGCCACAAGGACGTCATCTATGTGACAACGATTGACAAATCGGCCGACAACACCTTCTTAGCTCAGGGTCGAATGGTTCAAATCTATGACCTTAACTATATGGCCGCCGACGATGCGGAGAAAGTGGTGACAGGCCTGCTGTCTCCGGTGGGCAAGGTCTTTACTCGCAAGCTGGCCAGTGACAATAAACGCGCCAATAATGAACAACTGGTAGTCGAGGATCTGCCGCAATATGTGGCTCGAATCTCTGAGTACATCGCGCGTGCTGACCTGGCTCCGCGTCAGGTGATGGTTGAAGTTCGTGTACTGCAAGTCAAACTATCCCACGACGGAAAACATGGTGTGAATCTAGATGGACTGCTGTCCAACAGTGGCAGCAATGAAGTTTGGTTCCGGACCAAAGCCTTTGCTAGCTCGACAGGTCCTGGAGCGGTTTTCACAGTTGACAGTGGTCGATTTGACAAATTGATCGATATCCTTGCCACTACAACCGATGCAAAAACGCTTGCCGCTCCCAAGCTACTAATGCTGAACGGCCAGGAATCTCGAATTCAAATCGGCCAGCGTCTTGCCTATACCACCAGCACCACGACACAAACGGTTACCGTTCAGGGCGTTCAGTTCTTGGAAGTGGGAGTGCTGCTGCATGTCACTCCTCACATCACTGAAGATGGCCAAATTTTGATGAAAGTACATCCCAAGGTTTCTAGCGGCCAGATCAACCCCACCACGGAACTGCCTGAAGAGGACACTACCGAAATGGAAACAAGTGTCATGGTTCCTGATAACACCGCCATCTTCATAGGAGGACTGATTCAGGAGATAAACATCGAACGCCAATCCAAATTGCCAATCTTGGGGGATATTTGGATGATCGGCCGGTTGTTCCAGCGGCGGACCGTAGATCGCGAGCGATCTGAGGTGATCGTAGCATTGCTGCCAAGGATTGTTCCTTGTGAATGTGAGAGCAACCATCTGGAAGCTGCTGATGTCGCACGCACTCAATTGCCAATTCTAACGCCGGAGCTGCAACCTTCGCCAAGACCGGAGCCTTCGCTGCCGGACGCCTTGCGCAATCCGATCCGCCCCTTAAGATAACGGCACGTGCAATGTACCTTCTCATTGCATCTCTATCAAACGGCACTTGGAATACGCCTGCTATTTTTGCTTTAAGGAAGTGGCAACTCAATACTTCCTTATAAAAAATCAATAAATCCTCAAGAAGTGCCATTGACCTTTTTTGCAGGAATCGACCATACTGCACAGCAGTGCAACGGATTGCACCTCTGCCTGCGCTCATTTCCCGCAGTTTTGGGCCGACAGAGAAAGGTTGGAACCTTCCGCGACACAGCGACTCAGGTCATAGCGTGACAGCATTTCGTCGGTAAAATGGATCCCGACTAGGTTGCATTCTGAAAAAAGAATTCAACTTAAGCTGCCGCCTAACCGCTTGAATAGTCGCCAATGGAGTGACCGTGTCGTTTGCATTTGACCCTGATATCAAAGATCGCGTTCGCGCCGCAACGGATATTGTCGACTTGATCGGCAGTCGTCTTGAGTTGCGTCGTCAGGGTCCTGGCTACGTAGCACTATGTCCCTGGCACAATGACACGCGACCTAGCATGCAGGTCAATCCCAGCAAGCAGATATGGAAATGCTGGGTATGCGACATCGGCGGCGACGTGTTCAGCTATGTCATGCGCACCGAGGGATGTTCGTTTGGTGAAGCGCTGCACAAGCTGGCTGATCGCGCTGGGATCACGGTCCAGCAACGCGGTTCAGGCGGACGAACGAAGCAGAAAAGTGGTGACTCCAAGGCGGATCTCTACCGAGTCCTTCGATGGGCGGAAGAGTTTTACCACCAATATCTATTGGACGCTGCCCAAGCGGAACCCGCTCGGCAGTATCTGGCGCAGCGCAATATCTCCGCAGCATCCATCAAACAGTTTCAATTGGGCATGGCGCCAGACGGGTGGTCCGCCGTGCTGGACGCTGGCCAAAAACAGCGAATCACGCCTGTCCAAATGGAAGCTGCTGGACTGATCGTCAAACGAGAAGGTACCGCAGGCCACTACGATCGATTTCGCAACCGCTTGATATTCCCGATTCGGGATCGCGAGGATCGTACGATAGCCTTTGGCGGTCGAGTCCTTCCCGGTTCGCCGGAAGGTGCCAAATACATCAACTCACCTGAAACTCAGTTGTTTCACAAAAGCAAACAACTGTATGGATTTAATGCGGCACACATGCCTGTCCAGCGCTTGCGAGAAGCTATCGTCAGGGAAGGCTATGCCGATGTCATTATTGCACATCAATTTGGCGTCGATAACGCAGTGGCCGTCTTGGGTACCGCACTTGGTTCAGCTCACCTGAGAATGCTTAGACACTCCTGTGATTCCGTAGTCTTGCTGCTGGACGGCGACGAAGCGGGACAGCGCCGAAGCAACGAGATGCTGGAACTCTTTTTGCATGCTCAATTGGACGTTCGAATCGCAACTCTTCCGGACAAGCTAGACCCTGCCGATTTTTTGATCGAGCGTGGAGTGGCCGCATTTCAGCAGGTGGTTACTTCCGCCTGCGATGCACTAGAATTTCGACTGCGACGAGCGACTGCGGGCTTCGATCCGCTGCTCGAGACACACAAGGCGCACCGAGCCGTAGAAGAGATGTTGACGTTGCTGGCTAAAGTTCCTGCATCAGGATTGATCAGCAATGAATCGTTTCGAATTCGACAGAATCAGATCTTACCAAGACTGGCTCGACAATTTGGCATTCCCGAAGATTCGCTGCGGCAACAGCTCAGCGTGCTAAGAGAAAAACAGTCGCGAATTCCGCGATACGACCGCAACGAGGAGCCTCGCGCGAACACTCACGCCACCCCTCCGGCGCGATTGCTCAAGCCGGGCGATCTATCACCCTTTGAACGCGAATTGCTGGAACTGATCATCATCGCACCGCAAGTTGCCCCCATTGCACTGGAACGAGTGCAATCGGGCTGGCTTGAGTGCGAAGCTGCTCGGGCCATGCTAGACGCCTATCAGCAACTAGAATTTAGCGGTATGTCGCTGGAATTCGAAAGTGTGCTGTTGGCACTGGAAGATCCTTCTCTGAAAAGTCTGTTGGTGACACTGCATGAACAAGCCAATGCCAAAGTAAGTCGCATCCAGGAATCTGCCGAGGAGCGACTGCGAGTATTGACGCATCGAATTGGCCAGCGGCATGAAGCCGTCAAGCAACAGCAGTTAGTGGATAAACTACAACAAGGAGTGGGCGCCACTCAGGAGCTGGATATTCTGCAAGACGTGATTCGTCGAGCCCGCAAGCAGCAAGGACTGGCTGACCCAGATTTAACAGGTTCGGAGGAAACGGTTGAACAGGTTGGCTCTGAGGATTCTTGACGTACCTACATTGAATTGGTAGTCGATCCCTGCATTGTGAACTGGATGATCACAGACGTTTTTCAATCGATGATGACCACAGCTTTCGACTGACCCACCAGCGAAAGTCATTTCAAAAGGAGTTGAACAGTGGAACTAATGGATTTAGACCTTCGCCAGCTAATCAACACAGGCCGCAAGCAAGGCTTTCTAACCTACGAACAGGTTGGCAAGTATTTGCCTGATGAAGCCAGCAGTAGTGAAAAGCTTGATAATTTGCTGGTCATTTTGGAACGCAAAGGCATCAAACTACTGGACAAAGCACCTGCCGCATCCAAGCAACTTAGTCTGTTTACCGGCATAGACGAAGAGCTGGAGGACTCAACACAGTTGGAAGCCCTGGACGAACTGACTGGAGGGCAATCTGCCGATAGCGGCGACGTAGATGGTCGTTTTGATGATCTGGATCTGGGCACTTCGGGAAAGCCGGTCAAGCGCTCTAATGCGAAGCTGAGCGATGATCCGATCCGATTGTACCTGAGCCAAATGTCAGAAATTCCACTATTTACGCGAGACGAAGAGATCGCGCTGGCCAAAAAGATAGAAATCACTCGCAAGCGTTTCCGACGTAGTCTGCTGGGCAGCCATTTTGCTCTAACGCAGACCGTCGAGATACTCAACCGTGTTTACCGTGGCCACCTGCCGTTTGATCGCACCATCAAGGTCTCGCTAACTGAAAGGCTAACCAAAGAGCAAATCAGCTCGCGAATGCCAGCCAACCTGAAGACCCTGAAGCGATTGATTGCTGAAAAGCGACGCGTATTCGCGCAGATCGTACATAAGGGCACGCCGGGGGATCAAAAACCAGACCTGCTTCGACGCTACGCTCGCCTAAAGGATAAGTGTATTCTGCTGGCTGAAGAGTTGAGCCTGAGATCGCGCCGAGTGGTTCCCAACATGAAGCAATTGGAACAGTTTGTCGATCGAATGGAGAACCTTCAGCTACTGATCGCTCAGATGCAGCACGATCCAAACCAACAGACCGAGTGTCAGCGACTGCGCGGCGAACTGAGGAAGCTGATCATTTTGTGCCAAGAAAGCCCTCGGGCCTTGCGCCGTCGTTGCGAGGAATTCCGTAAGCACTACAACGACTTTGAATCCGTCAAGCGAGAGCTGTCGCAAGGCAATTTGCGTCTGGTCGTTTCGATTGCCAAAAAATACCGCAACCGCGGAATGAGTTTTCTGGATCTGATCCAGGAAGGCAATACCGGCCTGATGCGAGCGGTCGACAAATATGAATACCGACGAGGCTTTAAGTTCTCGACCTACGCAACCTGGTGGATTCGCCAAGCTATCACGCGTGCCATTGCCGATCAGGCCCGGACTATTCGTATTCCCGTTCACATGATCGACGTGCTGAGCCGGCTACGAAACATTCAAAAGCATTTGACTCAGTCTTTGTGCCGTGAACCTACCATGGAAGAGATCGCAGCACAAACCGAGATCCCTGTTGAGGAAGTGCGGCGTGTAATGGATATCGGAAATCACCCCATCAGCTTAGACCGACCGGTTGGAGAAGGGGAAGACAATTCATTTGGCGAGTTCATTGAAGATGATGACCACGGCAATCCTACTAAAAATGCTAATCACGGGCTACTGCGAGATCAGATCGACAACATGCTTCAGACCTTGACTTTCCGTGAGCGTGAGATCATCCGACTGCGCTACGGATTGGTTGATGGTTATTCTTATACTTTGGAAGAGGTCGGGCGAATCTTTAAGGTGACTCGCGAGCGAGTCCGACAGATTGAAGCCAAAGCGTTTTCCAAGATGCAAAATCCAGTTCGGTGCGCTCAATTAGAAGGCTATCTGCGCCGAGACGTTGCCTAAAACAATCGAAGGCTGCGACGTTTGGCGTGGATGAATTCTACTATTGAAAACCCTCTTCACCGTTTCGGTGGAGAGGGTCAAGATGGAACCGAAGGACAGAAATCAGTCGGAGTCCGTCTGAAAGCAGGTCGACTATTTTGCTGCTTTGCCGCTTAGAAGCGATGGCCGCGCTGTGGGCCAAGTCGCGTCTCAGTTAGAACTTCAGGCCCTTGCTCGGTCATCAGGATGGTGTGCTCGAACTGAGCAGATGGCTTCTTATCCCGAGTTCGCACCGTCCAACCATCTTTCTTGTCCAATCGAGTAAAACGAGTGCCAGCGTTGATCATCGGCTCGATGGTGAAGAACATGCCTGGCAAAATTCGTTGCTGACGAGACTATCGCTCTGGAAAATGCGGACTGTAGGGCGGCTG
>DAIRSD010000237.1:0-7179 GCA_036804625.1 Aureliella sp.
TGCGGCGAAAAACTTTTTCTTCAAATGGGAGTTCAAACGATGGTAAACACAGCGAGCGACAAAATGTCAAAAAAGAAAGCTGCCCCTAGTACAAAAAAATCTGCCTCAGCCAGTGGCCCAATCGGTATGGAGGCGGTATTCAAGAGAGAGCCAGGTCTTCGAACGACTCTGGAACAAATCGAAAAGCAATTCGGTGAAGGCTCGATCATGCCTTAGGGTGGCGAGAAGTTGTTGAAGATAGAAGGAATTCCCACAGGCAGTCTCTCTCTGGACATTGCTCTGGGTGGCGTAGGAGTGCCACGAGGTCGAATCGTTGAAATCTTTGGTCCAGAATCCAGCGGTAAGACGACCCTGGCTTTACATATTTGCGCGGAAGCGCAAAAGCGAGACGGGATTGCGGCGATCATTGATGCTGAGCATGCGTTTGACCCAAGTTGGGCAAAGAAAATTGGCGTCGAGCTAGATACGCTGTTGGTGTCGCAGCCAGGCTGTGGCGAAGAGGCGATGCAGATCGCTGAGCATCTGGTCAAGAGCAATGCGGTTGACGTGATCGTGGTCGACTCGGTTGCCGCGCTAGTTCCGCGTCAGGAATTGGAAGGCGAGATGGGACAGAGTCACGTTGGTCTGCAGGCGCGACTGATGAGCCAAGCCATGCGGAAGCTGACCGGCGCGATTGCCAAGAGCAAGACCGTTGTGATTTTTATCAATCAAATTCGGGAAAAGATCGGCGTGATGTTTGGAAGCCCAGAGACTACACCTGGTGGCCGAGCATTGAAGTTCTACTGCTCATGTCGTATCGATGTTCGTCGAGTCGGAGCACTGAAAGAGGGCGAGGATGTCGTCGGTCAGCGAGTGCGATGCAAGATCGTCAAGAACAAAGTAGCACCGCCTTTTCGTGTTGCCGAATTCGATATGATGCACACTTCGGGGATCAGCTACGAGGGTGACGTGCTGGATCTTGGGGCCGAGCACAAGATTGTGACTCGTAGCGGTTCTTGGTTTAAGTTCAACGAGACCTATTTGGGACAAGGCAAAGAAAAGGCGCGCGCTTATCTGCTGGAAAACAAACCAGTGGCAAATGAAATACGCGATTTGATCATGGCTTCTGGTGGTTACGTGGGTCCAGAAGGCCGTGAAGGCGACGCTGCCGAAGTGGAAGATGAAGGCGAACTAGCGGACAGCTAGAACTACCGATGAGAGGTCAATCGTTCATGATTTGCCTGCGTCTCTGCCTGCTGACCCAAGCTGGATGGTTGCTGATGGCAACCATGACGCTAGCGGACGATCCGGAGGCAACTTCGCAAGCACATTCCAGTCAGCAGGAAATCGCTGCACAGCCACAAGATGTGCTGCAATCGCTTGAGTCAGCCGTGGTTGATGCGGTGGCTGCGTGTGAACGTTCAGTGGTCGCGATCACACGTATCCGCAAGGACCAAACCATTCGCAGCCCGCTCGAGTCCCTGCGGCTGGCTCCAGGCTTGCAATTGACTGAAGAACCAACCAGTCAGGACTTTGTACCTACGTTCTTCGGCAGCGGCGTTGTGCTTAGCGCTGACGGTTACATTGTTACCTGTGCTCATGTCCTAGACGATCCACGTCAGCATCGATATTTCGTATGGCTGGATCGGCGATGTTATCAGGCCGAGGTTGTCGGCATGTCCGCTCAGGTATTGGCTGCCGATCCATTTTCAGACTTGGCCGTTTTGAAGATCGAGGCAACCGATTTAACCCCGCTTATCCCAACGGACCAACCGATCAGAAAAGGCCAGTTGGTTATCGCGCTGGGCAACCCCTATGCCATTGCTCGAGACGGTCAGGCCAGTGCAAGCTGGGGAATCCTTTCCAATCTACATCGAATGGCACCGCGAGAACCAGAACAGTCGTTTGGTGAGACCATTCATCAACTGGGAACCATGCTTCACACCGATGTCAAGACAGTGGTTGGCAGCAGTGGAGGCGCTCTGGTAGATATACGTGGCAGATGGATTGGACTGACAACTAGCCTTGTGGCCGGCTGGGGGCAGGAGCATGCGGCTGGGCTAGCGATCGCTACCGACGGATTTTTTCTGCGAGTCGTCGAAGCGTTGAAGGCTGGACAGCAACCCGAATACGGATTCCTTGGGATTCAACCTGAGAATTTGGGACTCGCTGAATTGGAACGAGGGTCTGTCGGCGTTCGTGTTAGTGCCGTGATCCCTGGCTTGCCAGGAGCTGCGGCAGGTCTACGGGAGGGTGACGTGATCGTCCAGGTCGGTTCTCAAGCAGTAAGCAGCCGCAATGACCTGTTTCGAGAGTTGGCCAAAGTGCCCACAGGGCAATCGGTAACGTTACAGGTCCATAGGCCAAAGCAATCGACAGGCGGGCAGCTTGTAACTCTAGAGGCTCAACTAGCCAAGAAATTTATGGCTACCAATCGCCCGGTTTATAGCCTGCATGGGCCAACCGACTGGCGCGGGGCGCAAGTCGAATATCAAACGGCTATTGCTGGCGAGTTGGAACGAATCGCTGTTGCACGAGGTGGCCCCAAAGTTGCATTTCTAAGCGTAACACCTGACTCACTTGTTTGGCGTGCGGGTCTACGGGCTGGTTATGCAATCACAAGCATCAACGGCCAATCTATCCAGTCGCCTGCGCAGTTCCATCAGGTGGCATCTGAAATCTCTGGTCAGGCCACTCTGGATGTAGTGGCCAATGATGGCAGAATATTGACTGCAGTGGTAGCTGCTGAAGAGCCGTAGAGAGTTGGCAAAACGAGAGCATTCTGGGTGAAAACACCTAATTGCGCTAAATGCATTGTGAGCAGTACGCTGCGATGCAAATACCGCTATTGACCCAAATATCCCAATCGCTATAATCCGACGATCCTGTCAATCTTGGCAAGATTGGTGAGGATGGAAATTGCTGAAGACTGCGGAACAGACAGAGTTTCGGTTGTTCTTTTCAGTTGGATCAGCATCATATATTCAGCGAGGTCTACTGTAGACCAATTTCGGCCAGGGAAGGGGCTCCGAAAGACTCTCCTCCCCATCCGATTGCTTCTAAAGCAAAGCCGTCAATCAGGAAGGATGGTGAAAAGCGATGTCATCGACGAAGACAGTTTTTACTACAGGTGAAGCAGCCAAAATCTGCAAGGTCAGCCAGCAAACGATTATTCGCTGCTTTGACAATGGAACTCTGAAAGGGTTCCGCGTCCCAGGCAGCCGTTTCCGCAGAATTCCCCGAGATCAGTTGTTTGCCTTCATGCGGGACAACGGTATTCCGACCGACTCATTGGAGAACGGCAAGAAAAAGCTGCTAATTGTTGACGACGATCAAGATCTGGTGGACTTGATGCACGATGCGTTCGACCGAGATGGACGCTTTGATATTCGCACTGCCAACAACGGATTTGCTGCGGGTATGCAGGTCAAGGAGTTTCGGCCAGACATGGTGGTTCTTGATGTGATGTTGCCCGATATCAACGGTAAAGAGGTTTGTCAGCGAGTGCGTAGCGACAGCTCACTGGATTCGGTTAGGATCATCTGTATCTCCGGTATGATCGAACAGGATAAAGTGGCAGGGCTTCGAGCAGCCGGGGCGGATGACTTCATGCAAAAGCCCTTTACTGTCGATCGTTTGATCGAGCGAGTGTGTGACTTGTTGGAAATCGACCGACCAGTAGTTCATTAGCCTGATATCACGAGTGCTGAAGGTTTCTAAGCTGGCGTGACCACCTTGAATCGAAGTTACTTATTTGGCTTCTACGGATACGCATTGCGTGGAAGCAATCTGGTTTGAAGGTTATCGGACTGGGGTGATGAGCGTAACCAGATCCAGCGAAAGCGGCAGTGAGCCAGCAATTAGTTTTTGCGACTCTACTTGCGAACAACTGTTGGATCTGCTGTTAGGCATGGCTGTCAGCTTGGATGCTGATTTCCAGGAAGCTCACCGAAATCGGCTGTCCGAGTTGTCTTCAACGGACTGGGTGCTGAACCATTGGCTGAATGCTGGATTTGGCGGCGACTGGAACACTTCGGATGCCCATAGAGTACCTTTTGATTGGGATACGCTGTTAAGGTCGCTGGCCAGCAACCCAGGAACGTCGGCTGCTTCAAGTCGCCTACGTCAAACGGTCAACGTTGTTATAAGGCTTCGCGCATTACAGTCTGCGTTTGCCACTGAACTGGATGACTTGAAGTCGCAAGCCATCTATCAGTTCTCTTATGGGCTGAGCCATGAACTGAATAATCCTCTGGCCAACATTGTAACTCGAGCCAGCCAGTTACTTCGCACCAGCCCTCGTTCCGACGATCAATTGTCACTAGAGACGATTATAGAAAACGCCATGCGAGGCTGCGAGATGTTAGGTGATCTCATGTTGATAGCTCGTCCACCTGAAATCAACCGGCAATTGGTCGACTCGACGGAATTAGGGCAACAGATCCAAGAGCGTGGCTCACACTGGGCCCAACTTCGCATGGTTAATCTACAAGTTCATTGGGCAATCCATCAACCACTTCGTCTGGATGCCACTCTGATGAAAGAAGCGGTGTGGGCCGTTTTGAGAAACGCCATCGAAGCTTCCTCGACAGAGCAGTGGGTATGGTTGCACGCAAAGCTAGATGCCAATATGCTCATGATACAAATCGACGATCAGGGCGTGGGATTATCAACCGACGCACTGAAGTACTGTTTTGATCCTTACTACTCGGGACGAGAAGCTGGCCGTGGTTTAGGATTGGGTCTGACAAAAGCCAAACGCTTGTCCACATTGCATGGTGGAGGCGTCGGTATTGCCAATCGAGTTGGCGGCGGTTGTCAGGCGAGATTGTGGTTCGAGGTGGGCTGATAAAGTAGGGTTATCGATCAATATCCGGGTGCTCGGACCATCACCAATGCAAAAGCTCCCAATTGTTTTGCTCATCAACCAATGTGATTACCTATTTGGAAAGTACAGATATGAAACGCAGTTCTTCATGGTCGCTGTTTGGTCTTGCTTTAGTCTTTTATATCGCAGGTATATTGCCTGCCGACGAAGGCATGTGGCTGTTCAACGATTTGCCAGTCCAGCACTTCAAGCAAGTCTACGATTTCACCGCCAGTCCACAATGGACCGAGCATCTGATGAAGTCAAGCGTCCGATTCAATGTGGGTGGTTCTGCTTCGTTTGTGTCAAGCAATGGGCTGGTGCTGACCAACCACCATGTCGCTTCGGATTCATTGTTCAAGTTGTCAAACGAAAAAAACAATTACTTGGACGATGGATTTTTAGCTCAAAGCCTAGCTGATGAACTTAAAACGCCCGATCTTGAACTCAATCAACTGGTGGAAATTCAGGATGTTACACAGCGTGTTAGCGCAGCGGTCACGCCAGATCTTACGACAGAGCAAGCTGTGGCCGCAAGGAGAGCGGTGATCGCAGAGATCGAAAAAGAGTCGTTGGGAAAGACTGGCCTGCGAAGTGATGTGATCACATTGTACGGTGGCGGACGATATCATCTGTATCGATACAAGAAATACACCGATGTGCGTCTTGTTTGGGCACCAGAATCGGCTATCGCTTTTTTTGGTGGCGATGCAGATAACTTCGAGTACCCGCGTTATTGCTTGGACGCTTGTATTTTTCGAGTCTACGAGGATGGTCAGCCAGCCAAGATCCAGCATTACTTAAAATGGTCCGACCAGCCGGTCTCTGATAACCAACTGGTCTTTGTGTCGGGCAACCCTGGGCGCACCAACCGCATCTACACGGTTGCCGCACTGGAATACCTGCGCGACCATCGAATGCCTTTTGTGCTCAATATGCTTCGCCGCCGTGAAATCCTGTTGCAGCAGTTTGGACTCCGGAGTGTCGAACACGCGCGACGAGCCAAAGATGAGTTGTTTGGAGTTCAAAACTCGCGTAAGGCATATCTGGGAATGTTGGCTGGACTGCAAGATCCAGCGGTGATGAATGCAAAAAAAGTTGCTGAAGCCGATTTATTATCAGCTATCCAAGCTAACAGCTCTCTGGCTGGTACTGCCGCCGCTTTTGAAACTATTGCTCATGCCCAAAAACAGCGCTCCGAGCTGATCGGAAAGAATCCTGTCATCCAGTGTCAACTATTTCAGACCGCACGCACGATTGTGGAATTGGTAGAAGAGGACCGCAAGCCGTCTGGCGAGCGACTGCCGGAGTATGCTGATGCCGGACGTGAATCGCTGGAGCAACAGCTCTTCAGCTCCGCGCCAATCTACGACGACCTGGAGACCGCACAACTAGCCGACGGCTTATCTTGGCTTTTGGAAAATCGCGGTGGCAATGATCCCTTGTGCATGCAATTGATGCAAGGCAAGAGCCCAACAGATCGAGCTGCTGAGCTGGTTGCCGGTTGTCGGCTACAGGATGTCCAGCAGCGGAAAACACTAGTTCAAGGTGGCGTTCAAGCCGTGAACGAAAGCTCCGACTCGATGATTCAATTGGCTCGATTACTGGATGCCGAGCATCGCAAGTATCGAAAATTGGAAGACGACATCGCCGAACAGGAAAAGCAGGCCTACGCCAAAATCGCCGAAGCCGTTTTTAAGACTCAGGGTACTGCCTCCTACCCTGATGCTACGTTTACGTTGCGGCTAGCCTTTGGCAAAGTACTTGGATACGAACAGGCTGGTCGGCAATTGCCTGCCTGGACGACCATGGGAGGTGCCTTCGCGCACGAAGCAGCGCATGTGGGGCAAGAAAATTTCCGATTGCCTGAATCCTGGAAAAAAGCTCAATCGCGAATCAGTCCGAACGTACCGATGAATTTCGTTAGCACCGCTGATATCATCGGTGGCAACTCGGGCAGCCCTGTGGTTGATCGAACAGGAAATCTAGTAGGCCTGATCTTTGACGGGAACATCCAATCGTTGGCTGCTAACTATATGTTTGACGAACGCCAAATGCGAGCCACCTCGGTCGCCAGTCAGGCCATTCAACACGCACTGCTACATGTTTACTCGGCTAAACATCTGGTTGATCAATTAGGTAAATAGTTGAATTCTGAGGCTCTTCAGGGATTTAACGGAGGCACACGATGATCTGGACGTTGTTTTCTCAGCCAGTCAATCGGGTGAAAACGTCGACGCTGCCACACAGCCCGTGCCAAGACTTCTCCGCTCCACTGAGAAACAAAGGGACCGTAGAGATGCCGCTCTAAATCCGAGACTGCCGCCTTTACT